>DMZZ01000095.1:0-3653 GCA_003484805.1 Comamonadaceae bacterium
GAGCGCAACGTCCCGGTGGACTATGAAGCCCGGCGCTTTGGCCGCTTTGATCCGGCAGTGCTGGTTCAGGCCCGCAAGCGGATCTCGGCAGCTGCGGAAACCGGGTCGGCTCTGGCCGGGTGAGATCGCAACAAGCTCAAACCTGCAGCTGATCAGTTCAGTCTGGTGTGCGATTCCTTGCGCAAGCTTCACCGCAACAGCGAGAGCCTGGCACAGGCCCTGACAAAGGCACTGGATACGACGACCCGTTCTGGAGAGCCCCCTTCTCCCGCACTGGCCATGGAAGTGGCCACTGCAGTGCTGTATTTGCAGGCGGCGCTTGAAGAAACCGACACGGCCGAAGAGCAGATGGTTGCACGTGCCCGGCGTCTGGCAGATCGCCTCGACAGCGTCAGTGCCGGGGGGGAGCCCGAGCCGCTGGAGCCCTGGATGGAGGAGCTGTACCGGCGCGTCAGCGATAACCAGACCATGGGCAGCGTGGTGGGTGAGTTGCGCTCCACGCTGGGCGAGGCCGAACGGGCCATGGATCAGTTCTTCCGCAATCCGGAGGATGTGTCGCCGCTGGCCACAGTGCCTGGTCGGTTGGCCCAGATGCGGGGCGTGCTCTCGGTGCTGGGGCTGGACCAGGCGTCGCTGGCGGTTTTGCGCATGCGGGACACGGTGGAGCGGCTGCTCACCAATGATGTGGCGTCCGATGACGAACGCAAGCAGATATTTGAAAAGCTGGGCAACAGCCTGGGGGCACTGGGTTTCCTGATCGACATGCTCAGCTATCAGCGCGCCATGGCGCGCAAGCTGTTTGTCTATGACGAGGAACGGGGCGAATTGCGCATCCTGATGGGGCGTACCCGTGCCCGTGCATCGGACACGGATGAAAACCAGGAGGTCGTGGCCCGGAAGATCGAAGATCGCAGCCCGATACCGTTGCCCGATGTGGTAACGCGTGCATCTCTGTATGCCCCGGCTGAAGCAGTGGCCCCAGCGGTTGCACCATCGACGGTGCCAGACGAGACCCAGGATGCGGTCGCTCCAGCGCGCCTGGATCTGGAAATACCCGAGACCATCGAAGCGGCAGCGCTGGTGCCGGTCGAGTCGGCCGAGGCATCGCAAAGCGCGCCTGATGCTGCAGGTGCAGCCCGTGCTGCGGAAGTGCCCGTGGCCGAGACATCGGCGTTGCCGTTGCCGGTGCCCGTGGTGATTTCCGAGGTGGAGGAAGAGCTGCTGGACATCTTCCTCGAAGAGGCCCGTGAAGTGGTCACCAATGGATTGGCTGCGGTCGAGACATTGGTCTCCGAACCGGGGGATCTCAGCGAACAGACGACTCTGCGCAGGGCTTTCCACACGCTCAAGGGCAGTTCCCGCATGGTGGGTCTGAACGACTTTGGCGAGGCGGCCTGGTCCATGGAGCAGATGCTCAACGCCTGGTTGGCCGAGCAAAAGCCCATGCAGCCGCCGTTACTGCAAATGTCGGAAAAGGCATTGCGGGCTTTTGGCCGTTGGGCCGACGACATTGCCGCTGGCCATGCGGGCGGCTGGCAGGTGAAGGCATTCAGCGACGCCGCCGATGCGATGCGTTTGCACGGTACCTTGGTGCCCCTGGTGTTGCCCGGTGAAGCGGATGCGATGCCGAGCCTGCCGACGCAGGCGGGCGTGGAAGTGCCGGGTCTGCCGATGGCCCCGATGGAGGAAGGGGCGGTGGAGGCTGCTGAGCCCGCCGTTGCATCGATGCCGGACCTCGATGGCCTCGATGACGGTCTTTCGGTGCCCGATTTTTCCGAAACTGCGCCCTTGTTGCTGGAGGACGAGCCTGCGACCGTGCCGACCGAGGCGACAGAAGTGCCTCTGGCAGAAGATATCGACTTTTCCGAGTTCTCTGCGGCTCTGGAAGAGCCTCAGCAACCTGTGGCTTCAGCAGCCGATGTCGATCTGCTGCTGGATCTGCCTGCGGCCGAATGGCAAGACGTTCCCCAGGACGGCGACGCCCTGAATGTCCCGCTTTTTCAGGAAGAGTCTCTGGAAACCGCCGTGCCTGAGGTGCTCGAAGTACCGCAGGACATGCAGCCGGAAGAAGAGCCGCTGCCTGAGGAGCCCTTGCAGGCTGTGGATGCAACGCACCCACAGGTTCCCGAGCCCTTGGCGCCACAGGACGCCGCGCCCGATGAGAACGTCAAGGTCATCGACAACCTGCGCATCAGCATTCCGCTGTACAACGTGTACCTGAACGAGGCCGACGAATGGTCGCGCAGGCTGGTGACATCGCTCCAGGAATGGTCGATGGAGTTGCATGAGCGCGTGCCGGACACGGCAGTGGCTCTTGCGCACTCACTGGCGGGCAGTTCGGCCACGGTGGGCTTCGAGGCTTTGTCTGACACTGCGCGCTTGCTGGAGCATGCCCTGGAGCATGTGCAATTGCAGTCCCAGGGTGTGCCGGAAGATGCGAGGGTTTTCCTGAATGCCGCAGACGATATCCGGCGCCTTCTGCACCAGTTTGCAGCAGGCTTCCTGAAGGAATCGAATCCGCAGGTGCTGGAGGAATTGCGCCGCATATTGCAGACCGAGGTGGTCAGCACGCAGTCACCGCCCCTCGAGGATGCCGACCGTGCTCTGGACGCTTTCCTGGCCGATGGTGCAGTGGCGGCCAGCATGGCGGAAGAGCGGCTGGACAGCCCGCAAGCGCAAGAGCCTATACCGGTGTCCGCGGCTGAAGTGTCTGAGCCTGTCGCCGATTTGGTCGAGCCTCTCAGGGCCGAGCCGAAACGCGGCCATGTGGCTCCTGCGCTCTCGGTGCCCGTGCGCCATGCGGCGGCTCCTGCGAATGAGCCGGTGGCTCAGGCGCCAGCGGCTGACATCGACGACGACATCGATGCCATCGACGTCATTGATCCTGACCTCTTCCCCATCTTCGAGGAAGAAGCGGCCGAGCTCCTGCCGGTTCTGGGAGGCGCCTTGCGCCAGTGGGCCGCAAGGCCTGACAACATGGGCGCGCGCACGGAGGTGCTGCGGGCATTGCACACGCTCAAGGGCAGTGCACGACTGGCTGGTGCCATGCGGCTCGGCGAGTTGTCCCATCGGCTGGAGTCGGCCATCGAACAGCTGGATGTGGAGAGCGTGCAGACGCAGGACATCGAGCCGTTGCAGGGCAGTTTTGATGGCCTTCAGACCACCTTTGCGGCATTGCGGGCCATCAGCGCCCAGGCGCCGACGGAACCCGTCGCCGTAGCCCCGGTCAAGGTCGAGGCCGCGGAAGCAGTCGATGCGGCACTGCCTTTGCCGCAGGTGGTGCGCGCAACGGTGGCCAAACCCCAGGGGCCGCTTGAACTGGCACCCGTCAGGGCGACGGCGGGCCACTCGGTGCGGGTGCGTGCACAGCTTCTGGACCGTCTGGTCAATCAAGCGGGCGAGGTGATGATCACCCGTTCGCGCATGGAGGCACGGTTGGCACAGCTCAAGGGCTCCATGGCCGACCTCACGGGGAACCTGGAGCGCCTGCGCCAGCAATTGCGGGATATCGAAGTGCAGTCGGAGTCGCAGATGCAATCGCGTCTGGCCTTGTCCAAGGATTCGGCTGCAGGCTTCGACCCCCTGGAGTTCGACCGCTTTACCCGGGTGCAGGAGTTGACCCGCATGATGGCCGAGTCTGTCAATGACGTGGC
>DMZZ01000095.1:3668-5427 GCA_003484805.1 Comamonadaceae bacterium
GAGTTTGAAGGCATTGCTGAGCGGCTGTATGCCGTGGTGCGCCAGTCGTCCAAGGAAACCGGCAAGCAGATCAAGCTCGATATCACGGGCGGTTCGATTGAAATGGACCGCGGCGTGCTTGATCGTATGACGCCGGCGTTTGAACACCTGCTGCGCAACTGTGTGGCCCACGGGATCGAGACACCGGATCAGCGGGTGGCCCAAGGTAAACCGGCCACCGGAACGATCACGGTGGATCTGCGCCATGAAGGCAACGACGTGTCGGTGGAGTTCCGGGATGATGGTGCAGGCCTGAATCTGCCGGGAATCCGTGCCAAGGCGATTTCGCAGGGTTTGATTGCCCCAGAGGCAGAACTTGGCGACGCCGAGGCTGCCAACCTGATCTTTCTGCCGGGTTTCTCCACTGCTACCGAGGTGACGGGTCTTGCAGGGCGCGGTATCGGGATGGATGTGGTTCGCGCCGAGGTCAATTCACTCGGCGGACGCATCGAGACCACCACCAAAACGGGTCAGGGTGCGGCATTCCGCATGGTGCTTCCCCTGACCACGGCGGTGACGCAAGTGGTGATGTTGCGCGCAGGAGACCTGGCAGTGGGCGTGCCGGCCAATATCGTGGAAATCGTGCGCCGGGTGCCCACGGTGGAGCTGGAAGCGGCGTACCGCACTGGCACCTTCGAGGTGGCGGGCGAGCAACTGCCGTTCTTCTGGTCTGGTGCATTGCTCCAGGCCTCGCAGCGCAGCAGCGAAGCGACAACCGGCAAGACCCGCCCCGTGGTGGTGTTGCGCAGCGCTGCGCAGCGCATCGCCATGCATGTGGATGAAGTGCTGGGCAACCGAGAAGTCGTGGTGAAAAACCTGGGGCCCCAGCTGTCGCGGCTTCCCGGCCTGGCGGGCATGTCGGTGCTCGCTTCGGGTGCAGTGGTGCTGATTTACAACCCGGTGGCCCTGGCCACGGTGTATGGCGAACAGGTGCGCGCCGCAGGCAGCAGCTTGCCGCTGGGTGGCGTGGCGGTGAATGTGGTGCCCGAAGCGGGGAGCGCGATGCCCACCCCGGCAGCTCCGGCATCGGGCCAGGTGCCGCTGGTGCTGGTGGTGGACGACTCGATCACTGTGCGCCGCGTCACGCAGCGCCTGCTGCAGCGCGAAGGCTACCGAGTGGTGCTGGCTGCCGACGGTCTGCAGGCGCTGGAACGACTGCAGGAAGAGCGCCCCACGGTGGTGTTGTCCGACATCGAAATGCCACGCATGGACGGCTTCGACCTGGCGCGCAACATCCGCGCGGATGCGGCGCTGCGCGATCTCCCGATCATCATGATCACATCGCGTATTGCTCAGAAGCACCGCGAGCATGCGATGGAGTTGGGCGTGAATCACTATCTGGGCAAGCCCTACTCCGACGATGAGTTGCTCAGCCTGATCCAGCATTACGCCAAACTCGCAGCGGGTGAGGTGGCGGCTTGAGGGTCGGGTGACCCCAGGGCCAGAGCGCCACGGGAGGGGCCTGCGGCATGCATGAACAGCCACCATCAGGTGATGCCCGGCTGCTCTCTTGTCTAGCGCAGATGGTGCAGGAAGGGGCCTCCGACCTGTTTCTGACAGCCGGAGCCCCGCCCACGCTCAAGCGGCAAGGCGTTTTCACTCCTATCGGGTCCGTTGCACTGTCTGCGCAGGACGTGCGGGAACAGGCCTATTCCATCATGCGCCCGGCGCAGATCGAGGAATTCGAGTCGCGCCTCGAATGCGATCTGGCCTTCCAGAC
>DMZZ01000093.1:0-7045 GCA_003484805.1 Comamonadaceae bacterium
CCGCGAACAGCGGGGTGTAGTGCTTCACGCCGTCGACCATGGTGCTGAGCTTTTCGCCATCAAAGTGGTTGGTGATGCGCATGCGTTTTTTCAGTAGCGTGAGCACCGGGTTGGTGGCGATGTCGGGCTCCTGCCCGGCAGCAAACCACATCTTCACGCCGGTGATGACCAGGAAAGCGCCGAACACGTACAGCAGCCAGTGGAAGGTGGCCAGCAGCCAGGCGCCCACCAGAATCAGCACGGTGCGCAGCACGATGGCGCCAATGATGCCGATGATGAGCGCGCGCTTCTGGTACTGCGGCGGCACGGCAAAGTAGCCAAACAGCATCAGAAAGACAAAGATGTTGTCCACCGACAGGCTCTTTTCGACCAGATAGCCGGTGATGAACTGCATCGACACCGTGTTGGCCACCTCGCGGCCCTGGCTGCCGTCCAGGTACCACCACAGCAGGGCCACAAACACGAAGGCCAGCGAGAACCACAGCAGGCTCCAGCGCACGGCCTCCCCCATCGTGACCTTGTGCGCTCCCTGGCGCTCCATCACCAGCAGGTCGATGGCAATGGCCACCACCACAAAGACGGCAAAGCCCGCCCACATCCACCAGGTTCCTATCGTTTCCATGCGTCGTTGCTCCGAAAGGGAAATTTGTCTTGCCGGGCATTGCTGCCGACCGAAGAGCTGCACTGTAGGGGCGGCATGGAACATTAAAAACCTGTCTTATCGATATGATTGGTGCGGTTTTTACGAACTAAACCCATTCCCCCGGCGAGGACACCCATGAGCCAGAGCTTCAACTACCGCCATCTTTTCTACTTCTGGGTGGTGGCCAAGGAGGGCGGGATTGCCCGTGCCGCCGAGCGGCTGGACATGGCCGTGCAGACCATCAGCGCCCAGGTGCGCGCGCTGGAAAAGTCGCTCGGCGTGAGCCTGCTGCGCAACGAGGGGCGTACCCTGGTGCTGACCGACGCGGGCGTGGCCGCGCTGCACGAGGCCGACCACATCTTTGCGCTGGGTGAGCTGCTGCCCCTGCGCGTGCGCGAGGCGGCCAGCGGCCAGACGCTGCGGCTGAACCTGGGCATCTCCGACGGCATCGCCAAGCTGGCCGTGCACCGGCTGCTCAAACCCGTGCTGGACGAACCCCACCTGCGGCTGCTGTGCCACGAGGGCGAGTTTCAGCCGCTGCTGGGCGAGCTGGCACTGCACAAGCTGGATGCCGTGCTGGCCGACCGCGCGGCGCCGCCCAACCCCACCCTGCGCACCACCAGCCAGTTGCTGGGCAGCAGCGCCATCGCGTGGTTTGCCCCACCGCTGTGGGCCGAGGCGGCGGCAAAACAGTTCCCGCACAGCCTGGCCGTGGTGCCCGTGCTGCTGCCCACCGAGCACGCGGCCATGCGCGCGCGCATCGACCAGTGGCTGGAGCGCGAGCGCATTCGCCCGCGCATCGCCGGAGAATTTGAAGACAGCGCCCTCTTGAGCACCTTTGCCGCCACCGGCATGGGCATGATGCCCGCGCCCGTGTTGCTGGGCGAACACCTGGCGCAAACGCATGGCCTGGTGCAGGTGGGCAGCACGCCCGATGTGCAGGAGCAGTTCCACCTGATCTACAGCGCGCGCAAGGTGATGCACCCGCTGCTGACGCGCCTGCTGGAGGCTGGGCAGAGCGAAATGCTATTAAATCAATAGCCTTCAACGCTTATCCAACAAGCGCCACAGCCCGAAAATACTTGAAACGTCGCCAGCACCGACGGCCCCGCGGTGCGGGCATAACCGCTATCCTCTGTGCACGTAGCGTCCTCACCGTACACCCAGCCCACCATCCTCCTCGGCCTATCGACCCGCAACCCATGTCGTCGCCCTCAACCTCTTTGTGGAGCCCCCTGCGCCAACCGGCGTTCCGGGGCCTATGGATTTGCGGCGGGGTGTTTTTTGTCGGCAGCGGCATGCAGACCATGGCGGCGGCGTGGCTCATGGTGGAGCTTACGGGCTCGTCGTTTCTGGCGGCGCTGGTGCAGACCGCCGTGTTCATGCCCATGTTTCTGCTGGCGCTGCCTGCGGGCGTGCTGGCCGACACCACCGACCGGCGGCGCCTGATCTCGGGCGCGCTGCTGGCGCAGACCGGGGCCTGCGCGCTGCTGGCCCTGCTCACGCTCGGGGGGTGGAGCGGTCCGGCCTCGGTGCTTTTTCTGGTTTTTGTGTGCGGCTGCTGCATGGCCATGCTCACCCCGGCCTGGAACTCGTCGGTGATCGACCCGGTGCCGCGCGACGAGTGGCCCCAGGCCATCACCGCCGTCAGCATTGCCTACAACGCCGCGCGCGCCGTGGGCCCCACGCTGGTGGGGCTGCTGTTTGCGCTGCTGGGGGCCGGCTGGGTGTTTGCCGTCACGGTGCTCACCACGCTGGTGATGTGGGAGTCCGTCCGCCGCTGGCCGCCCAAAGCGCACCCGCCCTCCAAACTGCCCGCCGAGCGCCTGTGGGGCGGCACCCTCAGCGGCCTGCGTTTTGCCTGGCATTCACGCATCATTCTTGCGCAGCTGGTGCGCGTGATGGCGTTCAGTGCGGCGGGCTCGGCCCTGTGGGCACTGCTGCCGGTGATTGCGCAGCGCCTGGGCACGGGCGCGCAGGGCTTCGGCCTGCTGATGGGTTGCCTGGGCACGGGCGCCGTGCTGGTGGGGCTGATTCTGGGGCGCCTGCGGGCGCGTTTCGGGCTGGAAGTGATCGTGGGCACCGCCGGCGCCGTGTTTGCCGCCGCCATGCTGGTGGCCGCGCTCACGCAGGTGGCCTGGTTCGTCTATCTGTGGATGCTGCTGGCGGGCGCGGCCTGGATGTCGGCCATGTCCACCTTCAACACCGCCACCCAGGCCAGCGCGCCGCAGTGGGTGCGCTCGCGCGCCGTGGCCATGCACATGGTGGCGGCGCTGGGCGCATTCGCCATGGGCTCGGCCTTCTGGGGCGCGTCGTCCGACCTTTTTGGCCTGACGCCCACGCTGTGCGTGGCGGCCGCGCTGCTGGGCGCGGGCCTGCTGCTGGCCCGCCCCATGCCGCTGCGCATGGGCGCCCTGCACGAGGTGACCCAGGCTACACCCTGGGATGAGCTGTTCATCGAAGCCGAACCCCTGCCCGAGGCCGGCCCCGTGGCCGTGGAGGTAGGTTACCGCATCGCGCCCGGCACCGACGCCGCTTTTCTGGACACCATCAGCCGCATGAAGGCCCCGCGCCGGCGCGACGGCGCCACCTTCTGGCGCGTGTACAAAGACCTGGGCGAGCCCTCGCGCTATGTCGAGCGCTTCATCGTCGAATCCTGGGCTGGCTACCTGCACCAGCGCGCCCGCGCCACCATGGCCGACCAGGCGCTGGAGACCGCAGTGCGGGCCTTCTTGGCCCCCGGTGAAGTGGTTCGCATGTCCCACTACATCGCAGAGCGCTGACAAAACGGTGTAGCAGCCCTTGCGCGGTGGCTGTGCGCCCGGGCCGCGCCAGTTTGCTGCACCGTAATGACCGCAAACGGGAATGGGAATGAGACAATTGCAGCCATGAGCACCACCTTCGCCCCCCTCACCAACGACACCTTCCTGCGCGCCTGCCGCCGCCAGGCGACCGACTACACACCCCTGTGGCTGATGCGCCAGGCAGGCCGCTATCTGCCCGAATACAAGGCCACGCGCGCTCTGGCGGGCAGCTTCATGGGCCTGGCCACGAACGTGGACTACGCCACTGAGGTCACGCTGCAGCCCTTGGAGCGCTTTCCGCTCGACGCCGCCATTTTGTTCAGCGACATCCTCACCGTGCCCGACGCCATGGGCCTGGGTTTGAGCTTTGCCGAGGGCGAAGGCCCGCGCTTTGCCAAGTCGGTGCGCAATGAGGCTGACGTGGCCGAACTGGCCGTGCCCGACATGGACAAGCTGCGCTACGTGTTCGACGCCGTCACCAGCATCCGCCAGGCCCTGAACGGCCGCGTGCCGCTGATCGGGTTCTCGGGCAGCCCCTGGACGCTGGCCTGCTACATGGTCGAGGGCAAGGGCAGTGACGACTACCGCCTCGTCAAGACACTGATGTACAGCCGCCCCGACCTGATGCACCGCATCCTGGCCGTGAACGCCGACGCCGTGGCGCAGTACCTGAACGCCCAGATCGACGCGGGCGCCCAGGCCGTGATGGTGTTCGACAGCTGGGGCGGCGTGCTCGCCGACGGCGCATTCCAGGAATTCAGCCTGGCCTACACCCGCCGCGTGCTCGCGCAGCTCAGGCGCACGGGCGTGGACGGCCAGGATGTGCCGCGCATCGTCTTCACCAAGGGCGGCGGCATCTGGCTCGAAGACATGAAGGACATCGACTGCGAGGTGCTGGGCCTGGACTGGACGGCCAACCTGGGCAAGGCGCGCGCCATCGTCGGCGGTCAGGCCGGCGGCCCCGGCAAGGCGCTGCAGGGCAACATCGACCCCAACGTGCTGTTCGCCCCGCCCGCGCAGATCGTCACCCAGGTGCACAAGGTGCTCGACAGCTTCGGCACGCCGCACACCGACAAGACCACCACCGGCCCCACGCACATCTTCAACCTGGGCCACGGCATCAGCCAGTTCACGCCGCCCGAGCATGTGGCCGCGCTGGTGGAGGCCGTGCACGGCCACTCGCGCGCGCAGCGCAAGGCTTGATTCCGGGCAACCCGGCTGTCTGACTTATGCACACCGGCCCGGCGGCACTACCCGCCCTGCGCCGGTGGGTGCCACCGCTCTGTAGAGTGCCACGCCCCCTCCACAGCGTCGCAAGGGCTTGATTTCATTCATCCGTCGTTATTGCTGTTTTGGCGGGCACCCTGTTGAAAGCCCGTGTTTTCAAGGCCTTGCAGCCCATGCCCAGGGGATATCAACAAAGTTATCCACAGAAAATCGGGACGGTTGCAAAAATCCTTGTCATGACAAGCACTTGGAGTGAGAACCCAAAAAAGTGAGTGAACCGGCGCCGTGCATGACGCAAATCCGGTCTGCTGCCACAGGCTGACGTGACCAAATGCAACGACTTGTGCACACTTCCCGCACTGTGGTATGCCCCCCGACGCCGTGCCCCCTGCAAAAGCCCATGCACACGATGAACGCCATTGATTCATATGGATTTTTTCAACAGCCCCCCTTTGAGCGACCGCTGTCTGGCCAGGGTAACCGGTCAGCCCTGCCCCCCGGACGCGAGGATGTCAACAAAGTTATCCACAGAAGTGGATTTCCCCCTGCGCAAAGGCCTGAAAATCAAGCACTTAGCGCAACAAGCTGAAGCCGTGAATACCCCCCTCCCCACCGTGCAGGTCGCCGTGCACACGCCGTCGCACAGCGGCGTGGGGGATCTGCTCGACTACACCTGTGAGCGCCCACTAGCGCCGGGCGCTTTGGTACGTGTGCCTCTGGGCGCCCGGGAGGTGCTGGGCGTGGTGTGGGACGGCCACAGCGCACCGCCACCAGAGGGACGCACGCTGCGCCCGGTGGCCGGCGTGCTGGAGGGCATCGCTCCGCTGGACGCGCACTGGCGCCGCCTGGTGGCCTTTGCGGCGCGCTACTACCAGCGCAGTCTGGGCGAAGTGGCGCTGTCGGCCCTGCCACCGCAGCTGCGCGACCTGGGCCCCGAGCAGCTGGCGCGCCGCCTGCGCCGCCCCGCACGCGAGGCCTCCCCCGCAATCGCTACACCTTTGATAGCGCTTAGCGCAGAGCAGGAAAGCGCCAGGGCCGAAATTTCTTCAAAAAATGGCCCCTTCCTGCTGTTCGGCAGCACCGGCAGCGGCAAGACCGAGGTGTACCTGCGCTGCGTGCAGGAGGTGTTGGAGCAGGACGACCGCGCCCAGGCACTGGTGATGGTGCCCGAGATCAACCTCACGCCGCAGCTCGAGGAACGCTTCATCGCACGCTTTGGCGCCGGGGCGGTGGTGTCGCTGCACAGCGGCATGACGAACCCGCAGCGCCTCAAGGCCTGGCTGGCCGCGCACAGCGGGCAGGCGCGCATCGTGCTGGGCACGCGCATGGCGGTGTTCGCGTCGCTGCCGGGCCTGCGCCTCATCGTGGTGGACGAGGAACACGACCCGAGCTACAAGCAGCAGGAAGGCGCACGCTACTCGGCGCGCGACCTGGCGCTGTGGCGCGGGCGCGAGCAGGGCGCCAAGGTCCTCCTCGGTTCGGCCACGCCCTCGCTGGAGAGCTGGCACGCCAGCCGCCCGGCCAGCCCCGAAGATCCCGAGGGCGGGCGCTACCTGCGCCTGCACATGCCCAGCCGCGTCGGCGCGGGCGAGCTGCCGCGCGTGCGCCGCGTGGACATGAACCACCAGCCCCGGCGCACGGTGTTCTCGGCCCCGCTGCTGGCGGCCTTGCAGGAGCGGGTGGAACGCGGCGAGCAGAGCATGATCCTGCTCAACCGGCGCGGCTACGCCCCGGTGCTGCACTGTCAGGATTGCGGCTGGAAGAGCGACTGCCCGCACTGCAGTGCGCAC
The DNA here is from genome assembly GCA_003484805.1 of Comamonadaceae bacterium. GTDB lineage: Bacteria > Pseudomonadota > Gammaproteobacteria > Burkholderiales > Burkholderiaceae_C > Simplicispira. The sequence goes on from DMZZ01000093.1 coordinate 6,465, forward strand.
CAGGTGTTCCACAAGCTCGACCGCACGCTGCGCTGCCACCACTGCGGCTTCACGGTGCGCGTGCCGCGCGCCTGCCCGGGCTGCGGCAGCCCGGACATCGTGCCTATCGGACGGGGCACCGAGCAGCTCGAAGAACAGCTCGGCGAGCTGCTCGCCGCCGTGCGCCGCCCCGACGGCACGCCGGTGCGCATCGCGCGCATCGACGCCGACACCACGCGCCTCAAGGGCGCGCTGGAGAGCCAGCTCGCCCAGGTGCACGCGGGCGAGGTGGACGTGCTCGTGGGCACGCAGATGATCGCCAAGGGGCACGACTTTCGGCGCATCACGCTGGTGGCCGCCGTGCAACCGGATGGCGCCCTGTTTTCCAGCGACTTCCGCGCGCCCGAGCGCCTGTTCGCCTTGCTGATGCAGGCCGGGGGTCGCGCCGGGCGTGACGCGGCCTACATGGCGGCGCAGGGCACGCGCTGCGAAATGTGGGTGCAAACCTTCCACCCGCAGCACGGCGTGTTCGAGGCGCTGCGCCTGCACGACTACCCGGCCTTTGCCGCCCAGCAACTGAAAGAGCGCGAAGAGGACGCCAT
>DMZZ01000389.1:0-8622 GCA_003484805.1 Comamonadaceae bacterium
AAGAACGAAGCCCACGCCAAGTCCCTGCACGACCAGTTTGCACAGCGCGCCCAAGCCGCCGGGGTGCGCTTCGTTGCATCGCATGTGACGGCCTATTCGGTGGACCAGGCCATCATGGACGAGGCCGAAAAAGCCGGTTGCGACATGATCGTGATGGTCACGCACGGCCGTGGCCCCATTGGTGAATTCGTGTTCGGCTCGCACACCAAGAGCATCATTGCGCGCAGCAAGCTGCCTGTACTGGTACTGCACTGACGCACATCTGCACACAAAGGCCTCCCGCCCCGGGAGGCCTTTTGTTTTGCGGCGCCCGTAGAATCGCGGCTTCAGCCCCTGGATGTACACCATGAACCGCTGCCAGCCCTCCCCCCTTCCCTTGCGCCCGCGCCGGGCCACTTTATGGCTGGCCGCGCTGTGCGCCGCTGCGGCCCTGACCGGTGCGCCCGCTGCGGCACAAGGCACCGTGCAGGGCTCGATGGGCGGCATGCGCAACTTCCCTGACGCAGCGCTGCGCGGCTCCCTGGTCATCACGGCAGCGTCTGAGGCCGAGATCAACGGCCGCACCGTGCGCATGGCGCCGGGCATGCGCCTGTTCAGCCCGCAGAACACGCTGGTGATGATGCACACCGTGCTGGGCCAGCAGTTCACCGTCAACTACCTGATCGAGAACAGCACCGGCATGCTGCTCACCGCCTGGATTCTGAGCAACGCCGAGGCGGCCCAGAAGCGCGCAGGCAGCGACAGCGTGCAGCGCAACTTCACCTTCGAATCCGACGCCACCCCGGCGCGCTGATTCTGCGCAGCCGGTCTGCGCCACCCCTGCCCGGACCGCACCCAGGCGGGAGCCGCGCATGACGCCCCCCTTTCCCTGAGAAATTGCCATGGCCAAAAAAGTCTTCATCAAAACCTTCGGCTGCCAGATGAACGAGTACGACTCGGACAAGATGCTGGACGTGATGCACGCCGCCGAGGGCTACGAAACCACGCAGGACCCCGAAGAAGCCGACCTGATCCTGTTCAACACCTGCTCGGTGCGCGAAAAGGCGCAAGAAAAGGTGTTTTCCGACCTGGGCCGCGTCAAGCACCTGAAGGAGCGTGGCGTGAAAATCGGCGTGGGCGGATGCGTGGCCAGCCAGGAAGGCGCCGAGATCATCAAGCGCGCACCCTACGTGGATGTGGTGTTTGGCCCGCAAACCCTGCACCGCCTGCCCGAGATGCTGAACCAGCGCGAACGCCTGAAAAAGCCCCAGGTGGACATCAGCTTTCCCGAGATCGAGAAGTTCGACCACCTGCCGCCCGCGCGCGTCGAAGGCGCCAGCGCCTTCGTCTCCATCATGGAAGGCTGCAGCAAATACTGCAGCTACTGCGTGGTGCCCTACACGCGCGGCGACGAGATGAGCCGCCCGTTTGACGACGTGCTGGTGGAAGTGGCGGGCCTGGCCGACCAGGGCGTGAAGGAAATCACCCTGCTGGGCCAGAACGTCAACGCCTACCGCGGCGCCATGGGCGGCACCAGCGAGGTGGCCGACCTGGCGCTGCTGCTCGAATACGTGGCCGACATCCCCGGCATCGAGCGCCTGCGCTTCACCACCAGCCACCCGAACGAATTCACGCCGCGTCTCATCGACGCCTATGCGCGCATCCCCAAGCTGGCCAACCACCTGCACCTTCCGGTGCAGCACGGCGCGGACCGCATCCTCATGGCCATGAAGCGCGGCTACACCGCCATGGAGTACAAGAGCACGGTGCGCAAGCTCCGCGCCATCCGCCCCGACCTGGCCATGAGCAGCGACTTCATCGTCGGCTTCCCCGGCGAGACGGAAGAAGATTTTGCCAAGATGATGAAGCTGATTGACGACATCCACTTCGACAACTCGTTCAGCTTCATCTTCAGCCCGCGCCCGGGCACGCCCGCCGCCAACCTGCACGACGACACGCCGCACGAGGTCAAGCTGCGCCGCCTGCACGAGCTGCAGGCCGTCATCAACGGCAACATCAAGCAGATCAGCGAAAGCCTGGTGGGCAAGGTGCAGCGCATTCTGGTCGAAGGCAACTCCAAGCGCGATGGCGATGAGCTGATGGGCCGCACCGAATGCAACCGCGTGGTCAACTTTGCCGGCCAGCCACGGCTGGTGGGGCAGATGGTCGACGTGACCATCACCGAGGCCAAGGCCTACACGCTGCGCGGCGAGGTGCTGACACGCGCCCCGGCCTGATGGTCAACTTCAAAAAAGTGAGCTGCTAGCGCATGTTCCATCAAGTTTTCAGACTGTTTTGCATCTGAACTTGTTGGATATAAAAGCGCAAGCAGCTATCAATTAAAGAGCAACCGCCACGGCACAGCGCCCACAAAAAAACCGGCTTCACGCCGGTTTTTGCTTTTCTTTTGATAGCTGTCGGCGCTTGCTGCACAANNCTCAAAGATCAGAACGGCATCTTGGGCATGCCGCCGCCCAGGCCCTTCATGCCGCCCATCTTCTTCATGAGCTTCATCAGGCCACCGCCCTTCATCTTCTTCATCATGTCCTGCATCTGCTCGAACTCCTTGAGCAGGCGGTTGACTTCCTGCACCTGCACACCGGCACCGGCGGCAATGCGCTTCTTGCGCGTGGCCTTGATGAGTTCGGGCTTGCGGCGCTCCAGCGGCGTCATGCTCTGGATGATGCCCTCCTTGCGCTTGATGTCCTTCTCGGCCTTGTCCATGTCCACCTGGCCGGCCTTGGCGGTGAGCTGGGCGGGCAGTTTGTCCATGAGGCTCGACAGGCCACCCATCTGCTTCATCTGCTGGAGCTGACCGAGGAAGTCGCTCAGATCGAAGCCGTCACCACTCTTGACCTTGGCAGCGAGCTTCTGCGCCGCCTCCATGTCCACGCCGGCGGCCACCTGCTCGACCAGGGCCACGATGTCGCCCATGCCCAGGATGCGGCCGGCGTGGCGCTCGGCGTCGAACACCTCCAGGCCGTCGATCTTCTCGGACACACCGGCGAACTTGATCGGCGCACCGGTCACCTGGCGCACCGACAGCGCCGCGCCGCCGCGCGAGTCGCCGTCGAGCTTGGTCAGGATGATGCCGGTCAACGGCAGGGCTTCCTTGAAGGCGCGGGCGGTGTTGATGGCGTCCTGGCCCTGCATGGCATCGACCACGAACAGGGTTTCGACCGGGTTCAGCGTGGCGTGCAGGTCCTTGATTTCCTGCATCAGCACCTCGTCGATGGCCAGGCGGCCGGCGGTGTCGACCAGCAGCACGTCGAAGTAGTGCTTCTTCGCATAGTCCAGCGCGGCCACCGCGATGTCGTGGGGCTTCTGGTCGGGCGTGCTCGGGAACCATTCGGCGCCGGCCTGTTTGGTCACCGTCTTGAGCTGCTCGATGGCAGCCGGGCGGTACACGTCGCCCGACACCGTGAGCACTTTCTTCTTGCGCTTTTCGATCAGGTGCTTGGCTAATTTTGCCGTGGTGGTGGTCTTGCCCGCGCCCTGCAGGCCTGCCATCAGGATCACGGCGGGCGGCTGGGCCGCGAGGTTGATGTCGCTCACCCCCTCGCCCATGGTGGCGGCGAGCTCGCGGTTGACGATGCCCACCAGCGCCTGGCCGGGCTTCAAACTGCCCAGCACCTCCTGGCCCAGCGCCTTTTCCTTCACGCGGGCGATGAAGTCGCGCACCACGGGCAGGGCCACGTCGGCTTCGAGCAGGGCCATGCGCACCTCGCGCAGCATGTCCTGCACGTTGGATTCGGTGATGCGGGCCTGGCCGCGCATCTCCTTGACGAGACGCGTGAGTTTGTCGGTAAGGGCGGAGGCCATGTCAGATATTCCGGGTAGCCCGCACGCGGCGGTGGCGGGAGGGGGTTGCGCCAGGGCGCTGGCCCTGGGCGAAAGGTAAACTGTGCAGCATGATTTTAGCTAGTAGCTCCCCCGTCAGTCTGCTGCTCGCCGTTGCGGCCGCCGTGGCCTATGCCATTCCGGCCGTGGCCGCACGGCAACTGCAGGACCGGGGCGCACGTGCCGCCCTGTGGCTGGCCTGGGCGCTGCATGCGGCGCTGCTGGGCTGGAGCATGCTGGAGACCACACCCCGCTTCGGCTTTGCGCCGGCGCTGTCTGTCACGGCCTGGCTGGTGCTCACGGTGTACGCTATCGAACACCAGCTCTTCCCGCAGTTGCAGGCCCGCTGGGCCCTGGCGGCGCTGGGCAGTGTGGCGGTGCTGCTGGCCCTGGTGTTTCCAGGCCAGTCGCTGCAGGCTTCGACCTCGACCTCGGCCTGGCTGCCGCTGCACCTGGCGCTGGGCATTTCGGCCTACGGCCTGTTGGCCGCCGCCGTGGTGCATGCCACCCTGATGACGCGCGCCGAGCGGCGCATCCGCCTGGCGGTGGACCCGCACAGCGGCATGCCCCTGCTCACGCTCGAACGCCTGACCTTCCGTTTCGTCACCGCCGGTTTCGTGCTGCTGACGGCCACGCTGGCCGCCGGCATGCTGTTCAGCGAAGCGCTGTACGGCCGCGCCTGGCGCTGGGACCACAAGGCCGTGTTCTCGGTGCTGTCGTGGCTGACCTTTGCGGCGCTGCTGCTGGGGCGCAAGCGTTTTGGCTGGCGCGGGCGCAGTGCCGTACGCATGCTCTATGCGGGCGCCGCGCTGCTGCTGCTGGCCTATGTGGGCTCGCGCTTTGCCCTGGAAGTGGTGCTGGGGCGCAGCGCATGAAATACCTGGTGCTGCTGGTCGTTCTGGTGCTGGGTTACGCATGGTGGCGCAGCCAGCGCCGCGCCGAATCACCGCCTCCCCGGCGCCCCACGCCAGCGGCCACGCCCCAGGACATGGTGGCCTGCGCCCACTGCGGCGTTCATCTGCCCCGCTCCGAAGCCCTGACCCACGGCCCGCGCACCTATTGCTGCGCCGAGCACCAGCAGGAAAATGCTCACTGACTCACTGCCTCCCGGCAGCAGCATGGCCTCGCTGCCGCTGGCCATGGAAGACACCCCCTTTCTGCGCCTGTGGCATGGTTTTCTGACCGGCCGCGTCATGGTGGCCCTGGCGCTGCTGCTCTTGCAGGCCCTCGGCCAGCTGATCAACCAGAACGGCCAACCCGTGGTGCTGGCAGTCTGCCTGGCCTACTTCATGGCGGCCGTGGTGGTGCGCGTGGCGGCACGGCATGCGCCCCCTGCGCCCCATGCGGGGGTGCAGTGGCTGCCCTCGATCGGGGTGGACCTGGCGGCCATGGCCACGCTGCAGTTGCTGCACACCGGCAGCCTGAACTTCACCCCCCTGTTTGGTCTGCCCATCCTGATGGCCTCGGTGCTGGGCACGCTCACGCTGGCCCTGGGCACCACGGCCGCTGTCACCCTGCTGCTGCTGAGCTGGGCCTGGTGGCTGGGCCAACGGGGCGTCGAGGGCGATGCCGCGCAGCGCTATCTCCAGGCGGCACTGACGGGCACCGGCTACTTTATCGCGGCGTTCCTGATGCACCAGCTTGCCTCGCGGCTGGTGCGCGAGCAGCAGGTGGCACAGCGCAGCAAGGTGGCTGCCCTGGTGCAAAGCCAGGTGAGCACCCTGGTGATCCAGAACCTGACCGACGGCGTGCTGGTGGTGGACGAGGAATTCACCGTGCGCATGGCCAACCCGGCGGGCCTGACGCTGCTGGGCTGCACGCCCGGATCCCTCCCGCCCTTCACCCTGGCCCAGACTGCGGCGTGGCAGCCCATGGTGGCGCTGGCAGGCCTGTCGTTCCAGCAAGACCAGCCGCAGGTGGCCGACGTGAACCTGCTGAGTGCCGGCCAGAGCCCGGTCGGGCTGCATGTGCGCACCTGGCTGACCTCGCCGCGCCATCTGGCGGCCGGTGCGCCCGGTTTCCGCCTGTGCGTGATGTTCCTGCACGACCTGCGCGAAATGCAGGCCCGGCTGCGCACAGAGAAACTCGCCGCCATGGGCCGCATGTCGGCCGCCGTGGCGCACGAGATCCGCAACCCGCTGGCGGCCATCGTCCAGGCCAATGCCTTGCTGGATGAAGATCTGCACGACCCCACGCAGAAACGCCTGACGCACATGGTGCAGCAGAACGCCGACCGCCTGGCCCGTATCGCAGAAGAAATCCTCGACATCGCCCGCGTGCAGCACCAGATCAGCCACGCCCCCGCCGCCACGCTGGCCCTGGACGACTGCGTGGCCCAGATCTGGCGCGACTGGACCGGGCACGACCCGGCCCGCCGCCAGGCCGTGGTGACACTGGACGCCGCACAGGTCCAGGTGGAATTCGATGCAGAGCACCTGCGCCGCGTGCTGGTCAACCTGCTCGACAATGCCCTGCGCTTCATGGGCCACGAGCCCGATTCGCTGCAGATCACCACCCGCATCCACGCTCCCGGCCAGGCTTTTTTGCAGGTCTGGAGCGACGGTGCACCCATGGACCAGTCGGTCGAACGCCACCTGTTCGAGCCCTTCTTTTCTTCCGAGAGCCGCTCCAGCGGTCTGGGCCTGTACATCTGCCGTGAGCTGTGCGAACGCCATGGCGCCGCCATCAGCTACCAGCGCGTGTACCGCCCCTGCCGCCGGGGCGACGTGGCGGGCAATGCCTTCACCGTGAGCTTCCGCAAGGCCGGCCGCCTGCAGGAACCGGCTTCCCTGTTTGACACCATCGTGATTTGATATGTCCATGAACGCCCCTGCCGCATCCATTCTCGTGGTCGACGACGAGCCCGACCTGCGCACCCTGTATGAACTGACCCTGCTGCGCGAGGGCTACCGTGTCGAGACCGCCGCCACGCTGCTGGAAGCCCGCCAGCAGCTACAGGCCAAGCGCTTTGACGTGGTGATCAGCGACATGCGCCTGCCCGACGGTTTCGGCATGGAACTGCTGCACGACCTGCGCGACCAGCAACGGCGCGAGCGCTGCGTGGTCATGACGGCCTACGGTTCGGCCGAGAATGCGGTCGAGGCACTGCGCTCGGGCGCCTTTGACTACCTCACCAAGCCGGTGGACCTGAAGCAATTCCGGTCGGTCGTGGCGTCTGCCGTGCAGGGCGGCGACAGCGTACCGGCCCCCCGCAGCCCGCGTGCGTCGTCCAACCGCAACGGATCGCTGGAGCCTGGCGAAACCTGCAGCGCCTCGCTGGACCGTCTGGTGGGCGAGTCCGAGGCCATCCGCACCGTCAAGCTGCGCGTATCCAAGGTGGCGCGTGGCATGGCGCCCGTGCTCATCCGCGGAGAATCGGGCACCGGCAAGGAACTGGTAGCACGCGCACTGCACGCCAGCAGCCAGCGCTCCCACGGCCCACTGGTGGCCGTGAACTGCGGCGCCATCCCCGAAAACCTGCTGGAGGCCGAGTTTTTCGGTGCACGCAAGGGGTCGTATACCGGCGCCACGCAGGACCGGCTGGGCTATTTTCAGGCGGCACAAGGCGGCACGCTGTTTCTCGACGAGATCGGCGACCTGCCCCTGGCCATGCAGTCCAAGCTGCTGCGCGCCATCCAGGAGCGCAGCGTGCGCCCGTTGGGCTCCACGCAGGAGGAGACGGTGGATGTGCGCATCGTCAGCGCCACACACCACGATCTGGCCGCCGCCGTGCAGGCCGGGCGCTTCCGGCAGGACCTGTACTACCGGCTCAATGTCATCGAGATCTTCATCCCGCCCCTGCGCGAACGCCGCGAAGACCTGCCCGCCCTGTGCCAGGCCCTGCTGGCACGCATTGCCCAGGAATCCGCCAGCCCCGTTCCCCGGCTCACGCCCGAAGCGCTGGCGGCCATAGACACCCACCCCTTGCCCGGCAATGTGCGTGAACTGGAAAACCTGCTGCACCGCGCCGTGGCCCTCAGCGACGGCGACGAACTGGTGGTGGAGCCCGCCGGCCCTTCTGCGGCCGATCGCGCCTTCGACACCCCACCGGCCACTGCGCAGACCCCACGCAGCGCGCCCGCGCCGGTGGCCGACGGCATCGAAACACTGCCCCACGACCTGCAAGCCTGGCTGGACCAGCAGGAGCGCGACATTCTGGTGCGCGCCCTGCAGGCCACCCACTTCAACCGCACCGCCACGGCGGCCCGGCTGGGGATCAGTCTGCGGCAGATCCGCTACCGCATTGCGCGCCTGAACATCACCGCACCCAACGACGACCCGCATGCCGACACAGAACCCTGAGCCCGCAGGCCATGCCCCCTGGGTGCAAGGCTGGCACGGCGGGGCGCGCCACATGGCATCGCCCAACTTCGGCCCCCGGCCCGCGCAGGCCTGCGTGGACCTGATCGTGGTGCATTCCATCAGCCTGCCGCCAGGGGAATACGGCAGCCAGGCCGTGCAAGACCTGTTCATGAACCGCCTGGACTGGGATGCCCATCCCTACTTCCAGAGCATCCGCGGCCTGGAAGTATCGGCCCACTTTTTCATCGAACGCGACGGCACGCTGTGGCAGTTTGTCGACTGCGACCAGCGTGCCTGGCATGCGGGTGCCTCCAGTTACCGTGGACGCAGCCAGTGTAACGACGACTCCGTGGGCATCGAACTGGAGGGGCTCGAAGGCGAGACTTTCGAGCCTGGCCAGTACCGTGCGCTGGCCGCGCTGTGCGCCGACCTCGCCCGGCGCTACCCCATCGCCCACATCGCCGGACACGAGCACATCGCCCCCGGGCGCAAAGCCGACCC
>DMZZ01000156.1:0-1653 GCA_003484805.1 Comamonadaceae bacterium
GGTGGGCGCTCCCGTGGCGGTAAAGCGCATGGGGTTGGACCAGAAACTGGTGTCGTCCTGGTACTGGTAAAGCACCGCCATGACATGGGAGCGCTCGTCCAGGTCGTTGGAATAGGTGAGGTTGTAGCGGCTCAGATCCACGTTGAAGTTGCGGCTGAAGCCACGCCCCCCGTCCAGCCCCTTGGGGTCGTTGAAGGCGTTGATCTCACCCGTCACGCTGCCTTCGCGGTCCCGAAAACGCTCGGACTTCTCGAAACCCAGACTCAGATCGCTCCGGGCGTCGAGCGCATACTGAAGATTGCCCGACCAGGTCTTGCTGAAGGTGCGCGACATGAAGTAGTAGCCATCCTGGTCGCGGTCGCTGTACTGGATGTGACCCGACAGGTCGTCCCTGGCAAAGCCTGCGCGCGCAAGGTAACGGCGGTAGCCAAAGGCCCCCAGATCGGTGTCCAGCTTGAACCCCTGGTGACCGGCGCCGCGCTTGGTGGTGATGACCACGGCACCGGCCAGGGCATCCTCGCCATACAGATAGGAAGCACCGCCCTTGATGACCTTGATCGATTCGATGTTGTCGATATCGATGTTGACCTTGCCGGTGCGCTCGAACACCGGCACACCGTCGATGATGATGGCCACACCGGGCTTTTCGCCCATGTAACGCTGGTTTTCCACACCACGCAGCTTGATCTTGAGGGTCTCACCGTCGCCCTGCAGGTCGGCTGTGACGCCGCTGACCGAGCGCAGGACTTCGATCAGGTTCTTGGCATGTTGCTCCTCCACCTGCTGGCGCGTGATCGTGACGGTGGACACCGGATCGGTGGCCGTGGAAGAAAACCGGTCGTCAATGGCCGAGCCGGTGATGGTGATGGGGGCCAGCGCATCGCCCGTCTGGGCGAGGGCGGAAGTGGGCAGGCCGCAGGCCAGCAGGCAGGCCAGAGCGACGGTGGAGAGACGCAACATCGTGCTATTCCTCGTGAATGGGTGGGTCGAAACGGGTGCACACGGCCCACGGGCAGGCCGGGAGCAGCGCGAACGAACCGGCGGACGCTCAGGAGCGCCGCAGTTGGGTCAGAAGGCGAAAGAGAAGGGCGAAACACCGCGCCCGCAGCCCTGAACCTTCAGGTGCGGGGAGTGCTTCGATCAGCCGCGCGGCGGGGGAGCGCGCGTGTGGGCGCCCAGCCAGATGGCGGGCCGGGGTCCGTCGCGGTAGAACGCGATGGGCATGTCCTGCACACCGTGCAGCAGGGGCATCTGCGGCAAGGCCGACGGCGGGGCCACCGAGCCCTGCATGCTGCACAGGCTGCATTGCTTCTGCATGTCGGCCAGGGTGTCGTCGCCCTCGGAGGGCTGGAAGCCACCACCACCCTGCACCAGCAGCATGCCTGTGCTGGTGCACACCTCCATGGCGAAATCATGGTTGCTGCCCGCCACCACAGCCTGCGCCAGGGTGGGCGCCAGCGCACCAAAGGCCACAGCCAGCATCGCCAGGAAGGCAATGCAGCGGCGGCGGAGCTGGGAGGCGAACATCGCGGCAGTGTAGCCAACCGCTTTGCGCCGGCCTTTGCGCCAGCGCAAAGGCCGCTACTTGCGCCGGGCGCGCGGGTGGGCCTGGTCGTACACCTTCGCCAGGTGCTGGTAATCGAGCCGGGTGTA
>DMZZ01000156.1:1785-5292 GCA_003484805.1 Comamonadaceae bacterium
GCGAACGGCGTGGCGCGCAGCTGCAGCCAGGCCTGCAGCGCCTGCAGCGCGGCCGCGCCCACCGGCAGGCTGCGGCGCTTCGCTCCTTTGCCCAGCACATGGGCCTCGGCGGCCTGCAGGTCGATCCAGCCCCGGCCCAGGCGCTCGGTGTCGGGGCCGGGCGCTGCGTCCAGCCCCACCAGCTCGCCCACGCGCAGGCCGCAGCCGTAGAGCAGTTCGACCATGGCGGCGTCGCGCGCCTCCAGCCAGGGGTCGGCACCATCGAGGCTGAATTCGGCCAGGCGCACAGCGTCGTCCACGCCCAGTGCCTTGGGCAGGGGCTTGGGCGCGCGCGGCGCGCGCACGCCCTGCACCGGGTTGCTCGGCACCAGGCCCTGGGCCGCCGCCCAGCCGAAAAAGCCACGCCAGCCCGAGAGAATGAGCGCAATGCCGCGCCCGCCGCGCCCACCGCCGTGCATGAGGGCCACGAAGCGGCGGATATGCGCCGTTTGCAGGCGCAGCAATGGCACATCCACCTGCGCGGCGAAGCGTGCGAGCTTTTCGAGGTCGAGCGTGTAGAGCGTGACGGTGCGCGCGGCCAGGCGCTTTTCCACGCGCACATGCTCCAGATAGCGCAAGGCTTCGGGCGGCAGGAGCGCGGGGGAGTGGGTCATACGCTACCAAAACAGGAGCTGGCAGCGCTTTTTCATCAATGGTTTCAAAGCAAAATCCATTGAAAGCCCTTATTTGTCAGGCGCTGGCAGCTATGGTTTTAGCGTAAACGCATCAGCGCAGCGCTGGCGAGTTCCGCCATGCGCGCGAGAAAGTCCGTGCCCATGGTGGCGTCGAAGCGCTGCGGGTCGGGCGAGCCCAGCACCAGCAGGCCGAAAGCCGGTGTGGCGCTGTCGATGGCGCCCACGCGCAGCGGCAGCAGGGCGATGGACTGGGCGGGTGCGCCGTCGCCCGAGACCAGCCAGCCGGCCGGTTCGAAACCCAGGTTGGGGCCGCAGAACGGCATGGTGAGCGAACTGGCGAATGCCTGGGCATCGTCGCTGGCGCCCAGGGCGAAGTCGCAGTCGATGTAGGCACCCGAAACGCCCCACACGCGCACGGCAGCCTGCGGCACATCGAACAGCGCACGCACGCCCTCGGCCACCGCCAGCGGCAGGTCGATGGGGTCGCGCACCTGCAGCAGCGAGCCGGTCCAGTGGTGCACCTTCTGGGCGATGCCCTCGTTTTCGTGGCTGTTGCGCACCATCTCCATCACGCGCTGCTCCAGCCCTTTGATCTTCTCGCGCAGCATCTCGGCCTGGCGCTCGTGCAGGCTCACGGCACGCTGGCCGTGCGGGCTGGTGAGCTGCACACCGGCCAGAACCTCGGCATGGCGCTCGAAAAAGCCGGGGGTGCGCAGCAGGAATTCGGCGATGTCGTCTTCGGTGATGGGAGGAATGTGGGAGGTCATGGTGCGTCAGGAATGTCGATCTGGCCTTCGAACACGGTGGTGGCCGGGCCGGTCATGAAAACGGAGTCGGCCTCCTGGCCGCTCCAGGCGATGGTGAGCAGACCGCCGCGCGTCTGCACATCCACGCACGGGTCGAGCAGCCCGAGGCGGATGCCCGCCGCCACGGCCGCACAGGCGCCCGTGCCGCAGGCCAGGGTTTCGCCCGCGCCGCGCTCGTACACGCGCAGGCGCACGTGGCTGCGGTCCACGATCTGCATGAAGCCCGCATTCACGCGCTGCGGGAAGCGTGTGTGGCGCTCAATCAGCGGGCCTGCCTGCAGCACGGGGGCGGTGTCCACGTTGTCCACCAGTTGCACGGCATGCGGGTTGCCCATAGATACCACCGCTATCAAAACAGAAGCTGCTGGTGCTTGACCTGCAAGCTCCAGAGGCCATTTTTGCCCCGAACCCTGGAACACGGGCACCAGGCCCGCAGCGTCGAAAGGCACGCGCGCCGGGTCAAACTGCGGGCAGCCCATGTCCACGGTGACGCGGCCATCGGGCGTGAGCCGGGGCGCGATCACGCCCGCGAGCGTCTGCACGCGGATGGTGTCCTTCTGCGTGAGGCCCTTGTCGCGCACATAGCGCGCGAAACAGCGCGCGCCGTTGCCGCACTGCTCCACCTCGCCGCCGTCGGCGTTGTGGATGACGTATTCAAAGTCCAGACCCGGCGCGGGCGCGGGGCGCACGGTCAGAATCTGGTCGGCCCCCACGCCGAAGTGGCGGTCGGCCAGGAAGCGGTACTGGGCGGCCGAGAGTCCCAGGGGCCCGGCGGTTTCGTCGAGCACGACAAAGTCGTTGCCCGCGCCCTGCATCTTGGTGAAGCGGATCTGCATGCTATCGATTATCGTAGCTGGATCGCACCCGTGGCCGGGCATTTTTCCGGCCCCCACCATACTGAGATCGCAAACACGTTCTAAGGAACCGCCATGCACGACCTGAGCCTGTTTCCCATCACCCGCAGGTGGCCCGCCCGGCACCCGGATCGCCTGCAGCTTTACTCGCTGCCCACACCCAATGGCGTGAAGGCCTCGATCATGCTGGAGGAAACCGGCCTGCCCTACGAACCGCACCTGGTGAGCTTCGAGACGAACGACCAGCTCACGCCCGAGTTCCTCTCGCTCAACCCGAACAACAAGATCCCCGCCATCATCGACCCCGACGGGCCGGACGGCCAGCCGCTGGCGCTGTTCGAGTCGGGCGCCATCCTGGTGTACCTGGCCGAAAAGACCGGTCGCTTCCTGCCTCCCGGCGCTGCCGCGCGCTACGAAACGCTGCAATGGCTGATGTGGCAGATGGGCGGCGTGGGGCCGATGTTCGGCCAGCTCGGCTTCTTCCACAAGTTTGCGGGCAAAGACGTCGAGGACAAGCGCCCACGTGACCGCTACGTGGCGGAATCCAAGCGCCTGCTCGGCGTGCTGGAGCAGCGCCTGGCAGGCCGCCGCTGGGTGATGGGCGAGGACTACACCATCGCCGACATCGCCACCTTCCCCTGGGTGCGCAACCTCGTGGGCTACTACGGCGCAGGCGAGCTGGTGGAGTTCGAGCGCTTCCCGCAGGTGCAGCGCGCGCTGGCGGCCTTCGTGGAGCGGCCGACGGTGCAGCGCGGGCTGGAGATTCCTGCACGAGACTGAAATCCGCCCATCGAAACGCATCGTCCACGACGCATGCAACTGGCGCGCCCCAGACCAGGGCTCCCGCGCAAGGGCCACCCTGCCGCGCCGGGAGCGTCCCCCCTCCCCAATCGCGCAGCGATTGGAAAAAAAAGGGGGAGGGGGAAGCGACGCAACCGCTCAGAAGTTGTGAACGAACCCCGGCCCTGAAGCGTTGAGCAGTGCATGAGCACTGCGACGATCGGGAACGGAGACGAACAGACCCAGGCGGGACTGTTCGGTCAAGGGGAACTGCCGGCGGGCTCGCCCGTGGTGGAGCCTGCCAGGAGTGGCGGCGCAGCGCGGGTGATGTCGCCGCAGCGCGATCAAGTCGAGTTGCGGGCCGTCGATCTGCAGTCGCTGCTGGCGCCCGAC
>DMZZ01000055.1:0-739 GCA_003484805.1 Comamonadaceae bacterium
TAGCCGCCGCCACCACCACCGTAGCCGCCGCCCCCATTGCCGCCGCCGAAGCCGCCGCTACGGGGAGCGCGAGGCTCCATGGGACGGGCTTCGTTGACCACGAGGTCACGGCCGCCGAAGTTTTGACCATGCACGCCTTGGATGGCGGCTTGGGCTTCTGCGTCGCTGCCCATTTCGACAAAGCCGAAACCCTTGGAGCGGCCGGTGTCACGTTCCATCATGACCTTGGCGCTGGAGACCGAGCCGTACTGGCCGAAGGTTTGTTCCAGATCATTGTCGCGGAACGAGTAGGGCAGGTTGCCCACGTAAAGTTTGTTGCCCATGAAGGACTCCTGAAAAAACACAAAAACGCGATGGAGTCCGACGCAATCAACAAACCTGTGACGACTTCAAAGACGCATACTGACCATTCACCGCTGACTCACTGCCTTTCCGCAAAGCGAAAAAGCCAAGCCATTATCAATCAAATTCAAGCAAAGCAGATTTTTATTTTTGCAACCACCGGTCTGGAGCGTTCATGGACCGGCGTTGTCTGACCTTCCCGGGCGGCTGCCGGCGGCGCCCACTGGCTACAATGTGGCGGTCTTTGGGGAGTAGCCGGCCCTGGCAGCACGTGCCAGGGAGCGGATGTCAACACACTTGGGGCCCCACGCCCCATGGCATCTGCAATCCACGGATGGGCGAGACCATTGACCGCACACCGTCCATTGAGCCGGAGCCGGGGTGCGGTCGATGCATT
>DMZZ01000055.1:811-8261 GCA_003484805.1 Comamonadaceae bacterium
CAACCATGCGCTGGCCGGCGCCGCCGGGGCCTGGATCACCACCTTGATCGGGCCGCAGGTGCTGCGCTGGGTGCTGGGCGTGTCGTTCATCGCCATGGCGGTGTGGATGCTGATTCCCGACAAGCTCGAAGACGGCGACACCGCCGAAGGCCCGCGCTGGGGCGTCTTCGGCACCACGCTGGTGGCGTTCTTCCTGGCCGAAATGGGCGACAAGACGCAGATCGCCACCGTCATGCTGGCCGCGCAGTACAGCGCCTGGCTGTGGGTGGTGGCCGGCACCACGCTGGGCATGATGCTGGCCAACGCGCCGGTGGTCTGGCTGGGCGACCGTATCACGCGGCGCATTCCGCTGCGCACGGTGCACATGGTGTCGGCCGCGATCTTCCTGGTGCTGGGTATCCTGGCAGTGTGGGTACCCGTCTGAACCCGCCGGTTTTGCTATAGTTACCGGACGCGCCGATTTGCCACAGCTTGCGGGCGCTTAATAAATTCAGCTAAAGACCGTCCGACAGCCGACCCGGTACCGTTTTTAGCGTTACCGGGTTTTTTTATGTCGTTCATTGCCACGCCCCAGTCGATGCATTTTCCGGATGCGCTGCCGCTGCAGAGCGGCGCTTCCATCCGCGACTACCACCTCGCCTTCGAGACCTACGGCCAGCTCAACGCCGACCGCTCCAACGCCGTGCTCGTGTGCCACGCGCTCAATGCCTCGCACCATGTCGCGGGTAGGTACGAAGGCCAGGACAAGAGCGAAGGCTGGTGGGACAACATGATCGGGCCGGACAAGCCGGTGGACACCAACCGCTTCTTTGTCATCGGCGTGAACAACCTGGGCTCGTGCTTCGGCTCCACCGGCCCCATGCACCTGCACCCCGACACCGGCGAGGTCTACGGCGCGGACTTTCCTGTGGTCACGGTGGAAGATTGGGTCAACGCCCAGGCCCGTCTGCTCGACCGCCTGGGCATTGCACAACTGGCCGCCGTGCTGGGCGGCAGCCTGGGCGGCATGCAGGCCCTCTCCTGGACGCTGCAGTACCCCGAGCGGGTGCGCCATGCCGTGGTGGTGGCCAGCGCGCCCAACCTCACGGCCGAGAACATCGCCTTCAACGAGGTGGCACGCCGCGCCATCGTCACCGACCCAGACTTCCATGGCGGCCACTTCTACCGGCATGGCGTGGTTCCCAAGCGCGGCCTGCGCATTGCACGCATGATCGGCCACATCACGTACCTGAGCGACGACGTGATGAACGAGAAGTTCGGACGCAGTTTGCGCGCCCCCACGCTCCCCGCTTCGCGTGGTTCGCTGCCCCCCGAGGGGGCTGGTCCGGCTCGGGGCGGCCCAGCGCCGGACCTGCGCGATTATTTGTACAGCACCCAGGACATCGAATTCCAGATCGAGAGCTACTTGCGCTACCAGGGCGACAAGTTCAGCGAATACTTCGACGCCAACACCTACCTGCTGATCACGCGCGCGCTCGATTACTTCGACCCCGCGCGCGCCTTTGGCGGCGACCTCACCCAGGCCCTGGCGCGCGCCACGGCGAAGTTCCTGCTCGTGAGCTTCACCACCGACTGGCGCTTCTCGCCCAAGCGCTCGCGCGAGATCGTCAAGGCCCTGCTCGACAACCGCCGCAGCGTGAGCTACGCCGAGATCGACGCCCCCCACGGGCATGATGCATTTTTGCTCGATGACGCCCGCTACATGGGCGTTGTAAGCACCTATTTCGATAGCATTGCAAAGGAGCTGGCATGACTGAGACCACCACCATGCAAGCCCTCGCCCGCCTCGTGCCAGAAGGCTCGCGCGTGCTCGACCTGGGCTGCGGCGACGGCAGCATGCTGGCCTACCTGCAGCGCGAACGCGGCTGCAGCGGCTACGGTATCGAGATCGCCGATGCCAACGTGCTGGCCTGCGTGCGCCGGGGCGTGAACGTCATCCAGCTCAACCTCGACGAAGGCCTGGCCATGTTCGGCGACGCCTCGTTCGACGTGGTGCTGCAGATCGACACCCTGCAGCACCTGCGCAACGCCGAGGTCATGCTGCGCGAGACCGCGCGNNGTGCTGCGCGGGCGCATGCCCGTCACGCGCCGCCTGCCCTACCAGTGGTACGACACGCCCAACATCCGCGTGGGCACCTACAAGGACTTTGAGGCACTGGCACACAAGAACGATCTGCGCATCCTCGACGCCTTCGGCCTCCAGGACGGCGAGGCCGTGCGCTTTCTGCCCAATGCACGGGCAGGAACGGCGGTGTTCAAGTTGGAGCGCTCTGCATAAAATCCCCCCATGACCTTCCTCGACATGCTGCGCGATGCGGCCACCCGCAACCAGTCCATGCTGTGCGTGGGCCTGGACCCCGAACCCACGCGCTTTCCTGCGGGTATGCAGGGTGATGTGCGCCGCATTTACGACTTCTGTGCCGCCATCGTGGACGCCACGGCCGACCTGGTGTGCGCCTTCAAACCGCAGATCGCCTACTTCGCCGCCCACGGCGCCGAGGACCAGCTCGAGCGGCTGATGCAGCACATGCGCGCCAACGCGCCGCATGTGCCCGTGATCCTGGACGCCAAGCGCGGCGACATCGGCTCCACGGCCGAGCAGTACGCGCGCGAGGCCTTCGAGCGCTACGGCGCCGACGCGGTCACGCTCTCGCCGTTCATGGGTTTTGATTCGGTCGAGCCCTACCTGCAGTATCCCGGCAAGGGCGCCTTTTTGCTGTGCCGCACGTCCAACCCTGGGGGTGATGACTTTCAGAACCAGCGACTGGCCAGCGTGGACGGCCAGCCGCTGCTGTACGAGCACATTGCGCGGCTGGCCCAAGGGCCGTGGAACAAAAATGGCCAGCTGGGTCTGGTGGTGGGCGCCACCTACCCGGCCGAGATCGAGCGCGTGCGCGCCATCGCGCCGCAGGTGCCGCTGCTCATTCCCGGCGTGGGCGCCCAGGGCGGCGACGCCGCCGCCACGGTGCGCGCGGGTTGGCGGCAGGATGGCCCGATCATCGTCAACTCCTCGCGCGCCATCCTCTATGCGAGCAACGGCGAAGACTTCGCCGCCGCCGCGCGGCACGAGGCGCAGCGCACGCGCAACCTGTTGCAGGCGGCGATCCCGCTGCCTTGATGCTACAGAATCGCCTTTTGAGAGCAGCCTGTCTCAGGTGACGCTCACTCCCTCTCCCCTCGTGGGAGAGGGTTGGGGAGAGGGGGGAACTAGCGTTGCGCCCGCAAATACCCCTCTCCCCCTCCCTCTCCCGCAAGGGGAGAGGGGGTAAGGCACCGGCGCTGCGGGTGCAAATGTCTAAGCGGGTGTTTTGCCATATAAGCCAATACCATCAAGCGCAAGCCGCTCTGATTTTGCTAGCGCAAACGCTGCGGCGACAGCCCTGCGGCATCCACGCCTTCGGCCACCAGTGACGCATCCAGCGGCTCGGCCAGCAGCAGGTTGCGCGCCAGCAGCGCGTAGCCCGGCGCGCTCTGGATGCCGTAGCCGCCTTGCGCGGCCACCCAGAACAGGCCCTCGACCTGGCCGTCCCAGCCGATCACCATGTCGCCGTCGGGCACGAAGGAGCGCAGCCCCGCCCAGGTGTGCGAGGGGCGGCGGATCTGGAACGTGGTCATCTGCTCAATGTGCCAGATGCCCGTGGCCACGTCGATCTCCTCGGGCACCACGTCGTGCGGGTGCATCGGGTCGGCGTTGGCGGGCGAGCCTAGCAGCTGGCGCGCGTCGGGCTTGATGTAGAAGCTCTCGTCCACGGCGATGATGGCGGGCAGGCTGGGCAGGTCCAGCCCCTCGGGTGCGGGGAAGGTGAAGGCCGTGCGCCGGCACGGCGTCAGGCCGATGGGCGCGGCGCTGGCCAGCTGGCCCACCCCATCGGCCCAGGCGCCCGCCGCGTTCACCACGGTGTGCGCCTGCACGTTGCTGCCATCTTGCAGTTGCACGGTCCACACGCCGTCCGCGCGCGACAGGGCCGTGACCTCGGCGTTCATGCGCAGCGCGCCACCGCGCTGGCGCAGGCCGTGCAGGTAGCCCTGGTGCAGACCGTTCACGTCGATGTCGGCCGCGCCGGATTCGGCGAGGCCCCCGCCCAGCGCGTCCAGGCGCAGGCAGGGCGCGCGTTCGACCAGCTCGGCGGGCAAGAGGCGCCGCAGGCTGGGCGAATGCGTGTGCAGCTCCTGCCAGGTGGCCTCCAGCAGGTCCATCTGGTCCGGCCTGGCGATGTAGAGCACGCCGCGCGGCGAGAGGATGGGGCTGTCGGCGAAGCCCGGCGGCGGCTGGTCCAGGAAGGCCCGGCTGGCGCGCGTGAGCGCGCGGATGCGCGGCGTGCCGTAGGTCTCCATGTAGAGAGCGGCCGAGCGCCCGGTGGTGTGGTAGCCGGGCTGCGCCTCGCGCTCCAGCAGCAGCACGCGGCCTTTCTCGGCGAGTTGCCAGGCCACGCTGGCGCCGGCGATGCCCGCGCCGATGACGACGAAATCCAAGGGTTCCATGGTGAGGCTCCAGGTTTCAGGTGCTGGCAGCTTGTGGCTGCGCGCGCCCGCGTTGCAAAAACAGGTGGTATTCGGCGTCGGGCACAAACAGGCCGCCCGTGGTCCAGACGAGGTGCGTGGCGCGCGACAGGTGCGCCTCCAGGCCCTGTGCGCGCAGCCAGGCGCGGCCCGCCAAGGTGCCGGTGAGCATGCCGGGGCCACTGAAGCCCGCTGCCGCCGACGGCTCGATGCGCAGGCTTGCGGTATCGTGCGCCAGCGCCAGGTGCTCGAACAGTGTGGCGTCCTGCACCGTGCACACGCCCGACAGCAGCGGGTGCATCAGCGCGGCGGCCATCAGCGAGGCGCGCGGCACGGCCAGGCCGTCGGCCTCGGTCTGGTTGGTCAGGCCCCAGTCGTACACGCTGGGGTGGTCGTGCGGTCCGGCCAGCATCTGCGCCAGGAAGCAGGGCGACTGCACCGGCTCGGCGAAGAAGCAGTGCACCTGCGGACCCAGCAGCTGGCGCAGGCCGAAGGTGATGCCCGCCGGTGCGCCGCCCACGCCGCAGGGCAGGTAGACAAACAGCGGGTGCGTGGCATCCACGGCAACACCGGCCTGGGCCAGTTGCTGTTGCAGCGCGGGGGCGGCGGCGCTGTAACCCCGCAGCAGCGAGAGCGAACGCTCGTCGTCAACAAAGTGGCAGAACGGGTCGCTCGCGGCCTGGGCGCGGCCGGCCGCCACGGCTTGTTCGTAGTCGCCCGCGTGCTCCACCACCTCCACGCCGCGTCGGCGCAGGCGTTCCTTTTTCCATTCCTTGGCATCCGCCGACATGTGCACGGCGGCGCGAAAGCCCAGCCTTGATGCCGCCACGCCGATGGACAGGCCCAGGTTGCCCGTGGAGCCCACGGCCACCTGGTAGCGGCCCAGCAGCGCGCGCGCTGCGGGGTGGGCCAGCGTGCGGTAGTCGCTGCCCGGCGCCACCAGGCCATGCTCCAGCGCGAGCGTCTCCGCGAATTCGAGCACCTCGTGGATGCCGCCGCGCGCCTTGATCGAGCCGGCCACGGGTAGCAGATGGTCGCATTTGACCCAGAGCGCGCCGGCGTCGGCCTCCAGTCCCAGGGCCTGGCCCAGCGCGGGTGCGGGTACCAGCGGGGACTCGATCACGCCGCCGCTGGCCTGCAGTTCCGGGAACAGGTCCGCCAGCAACCCCGCGAAGCGCCCAAAGCGCGCCACGGCGGCCTGCATGTCCTCCACGCCCACCGTGCCCGTGCCCACCGACAGCCGGGGCGGCACCTCGGCCTGGCGGCCCGGGTTGGTCCACAGGCAGGGTTGGGCGGCGCGCAGCCGGTCCTGCACGGAAGCGGGGGGCGTGGGAGTCTCTGGCATGGAAATATTTTTATGTTTTTGATAGCGGCTTGCGCCCATCGTACAGGCGCTGAGGGCTATTTGATGCCGAATCGGGGGCCCACCATCACGCAGCCCAGCGCCGTTACCACGCAGGCGATGCCGGCCCATTGCCAGGGCGTGACCGCCTCGCCCAGCACCAGCATCCCGGCGGCCAGCCCGACCACCGGCACGCCCAGGCTGAACGGCGCCACACGGTTGGCCGGGTGGCGCTTGAGCAGGCGCGTCCACATCGCATAGCCCACCACGGTGGCGGCCCAGCCGAGGTAGGCGATGGACAGCCAGGCGATCAGTGGCACCTCGGCCACGGCGGCCCAGT
The DNA here is from genome assembly GCA_003484805.1 of Comamonadaceae bacterium. Classification (GTDB taxonomy): domain Bacteria; phylum Pseudomonadota; class Gammaproteobacteria; order Burkholderiales; family Burkholderiaceae_C; genus Simplicispira. The sequence goes on from DMZZ01000055.1 coordinate 6,994, forward strand.
CCAGCCAGCGGCTGGCGTCCGGGTCCAGCCAGGCCGACAGGGCCACGAACGGCAGCACCGGCACCAGGCTGCTCCAGACCACGAAGGCCAGCGGGTCGTAGTCGGGTGTGTGCGCCTGCGCCCGGCGCGCGACGATGTTCGAGCAGGCCCACAGGGCGGCGGCGCACAGCGTCAGGCCAAAGCCCGCGAGCGTGGTGGCGCCCGCGCCGCGCCCCGACGGGCCGACAAAATCCATGGTGAAGCACAGCAGGCCGAGCGCTGCCAGGCCCATGCCGATCTTCAGCGCGCGGCCCGGGCGCTCGTGCAGCAGCACCAGGCCCAGCGTGGCGGTGACGAACACCTGTGTCTGCATGAGCACGCTGGCCAGGCCGGCCGCCATGCCCACCTGCAGCGCCAGGAACAGAAAACCGAACTGCCCCAGGCCGACAAACAGCCCGTAGGTCACCACCCACTTCCAGTGGATGCGCGGCGGGCGCACCAGCAGCACCATGGGCAGGCAGGCGCTGAGGTAGCGCAGCGCACCCAGCTGGAACGGGCTGAAGCTGCGCAGCCCGTATTTCATGGCGATGAAGTTCAGCCCCCAGAGCACCACCACGGCCAGGGCCATGAGCAGGTCGGCGGCGCCCATGGGGCGGGTGGTGTGGGTCATTTCGGTGTCTCAGGGGGCTACGCACCATCCACAGAGCATGCAAGAGGCGCGGCCCAGGCCAGCGGCCCCCGCGCAAGGGCCGCCATGCCGCGTAGGCGGCGTTCCACTGGCGTGCGCTGGGGGCGTCCCCCTTCCCGCGTGCAACGCGAGAGAAGGGGGAAGGCGCGCAGCGCCACAGGGGGTTGTGCCACTCAAGCCGTGCGCACCGCGTTGACATGCGAACGCACCCGCTCGGCCAGGGCCATGTCGCCGGGGGTTTCGGGGGTCCAGGTATCGACGGGGCGAGGGCGGTCGTTGGCGTCTGTGGCTACGTACACCGTGGCGCAGTACAGCACCTGGCGCAACTCGCCGGTGGGAATGCTGCCGCTGAAGACCTCCACCGCGATGCCCATGCTGCTCGTGCCGGTATAGGCCAGCCGGGCCTGCACCTCCACCAGGTCACCGACCAGGATGGGATGGTGAAACCGCGCGCCGCTCACCAGCGCCGTCATGCACGGCCCCTTGGCCCAGCGGGTGGCGCAGGCATAGCCTGCTTCATCCACCCAGCGCAACACGGTGCCGCCACTGATCTTGCCGGCGACATGCTCGCCTTCGTTGTGGGAAGCCAGGAAGCGCAGGG
>DMZZ01000068.1:0-6296 GCA_003484805.1 Comamonadaceae bacterium
TGGAGGTGCGAGATGGAATACAGATCCGGCAGCCACACGGTATTTCAGATTGAGTATCACATTGTGTGGGTCACGAAGTGCCGCTACAAGGTGTTGAGAGCGGAGGTAGCGGAGCGAGTGCGAGAGTTGGTGCGGCAGGTGTGCGTGACGTTTGAGATCAGGATAGTGAGTGGAGTGGTGAGCAAGGACCACGTGCACATATTGGTGAGTGCGCCACCCAATATGGCTCCGCCCGAGCGAGATCATGAGAAGGATCAAAGGCAACACGTCGAGTCGGCTGTTTGAAGAGTTTCCGCACTTGAAGAAGAGATACTGGGGGAGGCACTTTTGGGCGCGAGGGTGCTTCTGTGCGACGGTAGGGCAGATGACAGAGGAGATGATCCGGCAGTACCTGGAGCATCACTTTGAGCCGAACGCGAACGATGGATTCCAGATGGAGCCCCCGTAGACGCGTCGTTCAGGCGACGCGTATCAGGACTTCCAGTCCTTAATCCAAACCCACCAGCTTCAGCTGGTGGTTGTTTAGTGAAGCAGGGGACTCTGGTCTCCACCATGGCACGCGCCGCGGCTGCCTTGTTCAAGGAAGACGCCAGCCGTACCACCGTCACCCCTCAGCGGTGTGTTGGTGGTCCGTCACAATTCGGCGTCATTTTGGAGACTATGGGATGCGAAATCAGACTCCGGAAACCCCTTCGGGCAGTGCTCTAGACAGACTGTCTCCCGAACTGGAGCGTCTGTTGCGGGTCGGCGCCCGCCGGCGGCAGCTGTCGAAAAACGAGGTCCTCTACACGCGGGGCTCGGCGCCTGACTCGGTTTTCTGCGTCGAATCGGGTGCCGTTCAACTGAGCGCCACTTCGGTCAACGGCAGGGAAGCGGTGCTGGGCGTGGCTGAACAGGGGCGATGGTTTGGTGAGCTGACCCTGTTCATCAATGCCCCCCGGGTCCATGACGCCAAGGCGCTGGTGAAAACCGAGCTGCTCGTGGTGCCGGCCCGGCGTCTTCACGAGGTGGTTGACCACAATGCCGACTACCTTCGCGAGTTCCTCCGCGTGGTGTGTTACCGGTACAAGTGGGCCATTGAGCGGATCGATGCCAGCATCCTGCAGCCGCTGGCCGTGCGGCTGGCCCAGCGCCTGCTCGCCGAGCGGGAAATGGTGATGCGCGAGGGTGAATCCCAGCAGCCTGAGCTTCGCCTGTCCCAGGAAGGGCTTGCGCAGCGGCTGGGCGCCTCGCGGCAAAGCGTCAACAGGCAGCTCAAGGAATGGGAGTCCAAGGGCCTGCTGCGCGTGGTGTACGGAGGGGTCACGCTGCTGGATACGGAGGCTCTGCGGCGTGTCTCCTGAACCGCGGTGACTGCTGAGTCACTGCTCCGGCAGGCGCGTCCGACAGCCGTTTTCAGGTTGACACGCTCCGCTCATGCAAGAAACCGTGTCAGCAGATGGTTGAAGTCGTGGGGCCGCTCCAGGTGTGGCACATGGCCGCAACGGCCCAGCACGTGCAGGTCGGCTCCCGGGATGCGCTGCGCGATCTGCAGGCCAATGTCCAGCGGCACCACCCGGTCCTCGCTCCCCCAGATCACCAGCGTGGGCAACGTGATCTCTGCCAGCCTGTGGGTGACGTCGCCAAACTGGGTGGGGTACTGGCGCAGGCTTTCCACAAAGTTCTCCAGGTGCCGGGGGCAGGCCATGGCCGCCGCCAGCTTCTGTTGCACCATCTCCGGGGTGAGGGCGCTGGAGTCAAAGACAACGCATTCCAGGAAGCTGCGCATGCGGTCCGCAGTGGGTTGTTGGTAGAAGTCCAGCATGGACCGCACGCCCTCGGGCAAGGCAGGATGGAAATTGCTGCGGCCCCCCGTGCCGCCCGATGCCAGCACCATGCCTGCGGTACGCCCAGGCCACTGCAGCGCAAACGCCACTGCGCTGTGGGCACCCATGGAAGAGCCCACCAGACGCACAGGCTCGTGGACGCCGGCTGCGTCCAGCACCGCATGCAGTGCGCGGGCGTTGAACTGCGAGCGATCCTCCCTGCAAACCACGCCGTCGCTGCGGCCCCAGCCCGGCAGGTCTGGCGTGATTAGGCGAAATCCCGCATCCTGGAGGGCCGTGCGCTGCAGGGCAAATGCGCTCCACCCCGTCGTGCCGGGCCCCGAGCCATGCAACAGCGCAACCACCGGTGCATGGGGCGCGCTGCTGCCCGCGTCCGTGTAGTGGATGCGCAGCAGCCTGCCTTCATGGTCCATGACCGCTTCGCGGGAGCATTCACGTTCTTTGGCCTGCGTTGTCATGGGGGCTGCCTTTTCGATCGCTGCGGGGGACATGTGCGCACGCCTCACTGCGTCAGCCGGATGTTGGCCGCCTTGGCGATATCTGCATAAACGGGTGCGTCGGCCGTGATCTGTTGTGCAAATTCCTCGGGGGTCCCGCCGCCTGCGATGACGCCGAGCGTCTTGAGCTTTGCCAGCACATCGGGCATGCGCAGGATGTTGCTGACCTCGTTGGCAATCTTTTGCGCAACGGCAGGAGGCGCCCCCGCCGGAAGGAACAGGCCGTGCCATCCCATGGGTTCGAACGACTTGTAGCCCAGCTCCGCGAAGGTGGGCACGTTCGGCAGTTCCTGAAGGCGCTGCGGGCCGCCGACCGCCAGCGGCCGCATTGACTTGATGTGCGGAAGCGCGGACGGAACATCAATGAACGCGCTCGGCAACTGGCCGCCCACGATGTTGGTGATCATGGGTGCCGACCCCTGGAACGGCACATGCGCCAGATCGATACCCGCCTGCATTTTGAGCAGTTCGCCCTGGAAATGGGCGCCGCTGGCGATGCCGTAGCTGCCGTAGCTGAGCTTGTTGGGGTTGGCCTTGGCCTGGGCCACGAACTCTGCCACGGACTTCACCGGGGAGTCATTGGGCACGACGAACAGGTTGGTCGTGCGAATCGTCATGACCACCGGGAGCAGGTCCTTGAAGGCATTGAAGGACAGTTTCTCCATCACAGCGGGTTGCTGGATCAGCACGACGTTGTGGGCCAGCAGCGTGTAGCCATCTGCCGGGGACTTGATGGTGGCCTGCGTGCCGATGATTCCGGAGGCTCCCGGCTTGTTGTCGATGTAAACGGGTTGTCCCCAGGCCTGTTGCAGTTTTTCGCCGATCATTCGCGCCACAGCGTCCGACGCACCTCCGGCGGGGTACGGAACGATGATCTTGATGGGGGCGCTGGGGTAGGCGGGTTGCGCCAGCGCGGAGGAGAGAGCCCATGGGCTGCAAGCCAGGAGGGCAAGCGTGGCAGCGGGGAATATGCGGCGAATCATCTTCATCGGGTTGTCTCCAAAAATCGTTATGTTTCAGGTGGGGAAAAGTTGCTCAGTGCGTAATGGCCGCCAGCAGCCGATCGCGCCGGGCTTTCAGGGCGGGGACCATTTCGTACGGCAGATCGGGGTTGGTCTGATCCAGAACGTGGTCCATGCGGGACTTGACCAGTGGGAGTGCTTCAGGGCTGGGGAAAACGTAGAAGCGGTCTTGCTCGATCGCCTGGAAGGTGATCTCTGCCACCGCTTGCGCAGAGATGGCGCCATTCATCACCGCCTGCTGGGAGGCTTTGCGGGCTGCGAGCTGGGATTTCGTCAGGCCGCCGTCATCCATGAGATGGGCGGGCCGGTTGCGCTCCGACTGGCCAATGTCGGTGGATACATACGACGGGCAGACAAGTGCGGCGTGCACCTGCGGCGTCACCATCTCCAGGTCGTGGCGCAGGCATTCGGAGAACGCCACCACGGCATGCTTGGACACGCTGTAGATGCCCATTCCAGGGGCGGTGAGCAGGCCCGCCATCGATGCCGTGTTGACAATGCAGCCCTCATAGGTCGGGTCTGCTGCGGCAGCGGCCAGCATTCTCGGTGCGAAGCAGCGAACCCCGTTGATGACACCCTTGAGGTTGACGCCCAGCAGCCACTCCCAGTCCTTTTCCGAGTGCTCCCAGACCAGACCGCCCGCAGTGACGCCCGCATTGTTGAACACCACATGCACATGGCCAAACGACTGCTGCGTTTGATCCGCCAGCCTTTGTACCGCCGCGGAATCGGACACATCGACCACCACGCCGACAGCCTCCGCTCCCTGTGATCGCAGGGCCTGGACGGTCTGCTCAAGAACGTCTGGCTGGATGTCGGCGAGTACCAGCTTCATGCCGCGCTGGGCGGCCGCCATGGCAAATGCCTTGCCGAGACCTGAACCGCCGCCAGTGATGACTGCGACACGGCCATTGAATGTCTTCATGGTGAATTTCCTTGGTTGTGTGGTGCCTTGCACCGTGGAGGTTGCGTTGTCAGTCTGCGTAGGAGAACAGCGGATCCGTCAAATCAACGCTGGGCAGCACCTTGCGTTCATAGAGATAGTCCTGGCTGTGTTGCCACTCGGGCTTGTCGCCGCGCTTTGGCAGGCGGTGCAGGCCGCGCAACATGTACCCGGCGTTCATGTCTTGCGCGTCGACCCAGGCGCCAAGCTCCATGTCGGCATCCTCAGGGCGCGTCATGGGGGTCACGTGCCGGGCCTTGCGGGTCTGCATGTGCAGCAGCAGCTTGCATACGAATTGGCCCACGAGCTCGGCCCGCAGAGTCCAGCTGTAGCGCCCATAGCCGTACACCCAGGCCAGGTTGGGCACGCCGGAGAACATCATTCCGCGATAGCTCACCGTCTGGGCAAAGTCCACTGCACGCCCGTCCACCGAGAACGGTATGTCGCCCATGACCGATAACTCGAAGCCTGTGGCGGTGACGACCACGTCACAGTCGATGCGGTCCCCGGACTGCAGCTGAATGCCCTTTTCGTCGAACTGCGCAATGTGATCGGTGACCAAGGACGCCTTGCCTGCGCTGATGGCCTTGAACAGGTCACCGTCGGGCACAAATGCCACGCGCTGCTGAAGCGGCTTGTACGGGGGGGTGAAATGCCGCTCCACGTCGTAGCCCTCGGGCAGGCAGGCCTTGACGCCGGCGATGAGCTGTTGCTTGAGGATGTCCGGGTGGGTTCGCGCGCGCTCGATCAGGTCCGCCCGATCCCGCACGACTTTGCGGCGCATGATCTCGTGGATCCATGTCTCGTCGATTTCCAGCTTGCGCAACTCATCGGCCATGGCATCGGCATTGCGGCCTGTGGCGAAAAACGTGGGGGTGCGCTGAAGCATAGTGACGTGCGCACAACGGTCGGCAAGCGCCGGTATGAGGGTCGCAGCCGTCGCCCCCGAGCCAATCACGGTCACGCGTTTGCCGGCCAGATCGATCGAATCGGGCCAATGCTGCGGATGCACAACCTCACCCTTGAATTGCTCAAGTCCCGGCCAAGGGGGGGTATATCCCTTGCTATGCCGGTAGTAGCCCTGGCACATCCAGAGAAAGCCTGCCTGGATCTGCACCGGTTCCTGGGCTTCGCCCACGGCAAGGTCCAGCGTCCACGTGCTGGACACGCTGGACCACGAGGCCGACTGCACGCGATGCTGGTAGCGGATGTGCGGCGCAAGCTGTTCATCCTCAATGGTCGATGCGAGGTATTCCAGAATTTCCTCGCGTGAGGCAATGGGCTTGCCCTTCCAGGGCTTGAAGTCATAGCCAAAGGTGAAGAGGTCGCTGTCCGAGCGTGCGCCCGGGTATTTGTGAATCAGCCAGGTGCCCCCGGGGGCCTCCATGGCATCCACGATGAGAAAGCTCAGTTGCGGGCAGTATTTGCGCAGCAGGGTGGCGCTGCAGATGCCGGAGATGCCGGCGCCCACAATGACCACGTCAAAACGCTGGGCAGCGCCGGTTGCGGGATCAGAATCTTGGCGGGGTGCATGCATTTTCTCTCCTGACTTTGACTATTGGGGTTGCGTCCTTGAAGTCATTGTGTTTGGCTTGCGGTCGCAAGACTGTCGGCTTTGGGCAGTCTTCGTGCGCTGACGTTGCGATCCGGGGCGCACGGCACAAACGCTGCAGAAAGGCACCACTGCGGCGCGAAGTTTGCTCACTTGATGATCGTCAGTAGCGTGTGCATGCACGCGGTGAGCGCAACCTTCGTGGGCTTGCCCGGCCGCACCAGCCTCTCGTAAAACGCCTTCAGACAGGGGTTGTGGCGCGCTGTACCTGCCCTGGAGCGCGCAGCAGCAGGCGCGGTGCTATGCACTGGCGCGCTCATCCGTTCGGGCGCGGCCCAGGCCAGCGGCCACCGCGCAAGGGGCGTCCCGCCGCGCTGGTGGCGTCCCCCTTCCGCATCGCGCAGCGATGCCAGAGAAGGGGGAAGGCGCGCAGCGCCTTGTATCTTCCATCCGACC
>DMZZ01000123.1:0-6523 GCA_003484805.1 Comamonadaceae bacterium
GCCTCGAAAGTGATGGCGCACAGGCGCTTGGCGGCAATCGAACATTCGCCGATCAGGTACATGCGGCTGTTGTCGCCATACCAGCCGTCCTTGGTGATGACGGTGACGTCCACGTTCACGATGTCGCCCTTCTTCAGGGGCTTGTCGTTCGGGATGCCGTGGCACACCACGTGGTTCACCGAGGTGCACAGCGAGGCGGGGTAGGCCGGGTAACCCGGCGGCTGGTAGCCGACGGTAGCCGAAATGGTGCCCTGCTGGGCCATGCATTCGGCGCCGAGGCGGTCGATTTCCGCCGTGGTGATGCCCGGCTTGATGTGGGGCGCGATGTAGTCCAGGACTTCCGAGGCCAGGCGGCACGCCAGGCGCATGCCTTCAATGTCCGCAGCGTCTTTGATAGTGATGCTCATGGGGCCGAATTATCCCATCGGCCTCTGGTTCGTGCAGGGCGACGCCTGCGTGCCCACCCGGTAGCCCGGTAAAATGGCGGGCTTCGATCGCGCGGGCCGCTGCCCGGTCATCCTCTCCCTCACCACCTACCCAGGCCGTCAACGTGACCTTGCACCTGACCACGATTGCGGGCGGCAACGCCCTCAGCCCCTTTCGCGCCCAGCAACTCCAGCCCGCACTTGAAGCCATCCACCCGAAAATCGCCGCTATCGCAGCGCGCTTCGTGCACCTGGTGGCTACCGATGCACCGCCCACGCCCGAGCAGCACGAGCGCCTGGCCGCGCTGCTGACCTACGGCGACCCGTACCAGGGCCCGGCTGATGGCGCGGCCATCATCGTCACGCCGCGCCTGGGCACGGTGTCGCCCTGGGCTTCCAAGGCCACCGACATCGCGCGCAACTGCGGGCTGCAGCTGCGCCGCGTCGAGCGCGCCACCGAATACCGCATCCAGATGGCATCAAGCCTGCTGGGCAAGCCCACTTTGAATGCCGAGCAACTGGCGCAGGTGGCCGCGCTGCTGCACGACCGCATGACCGAATCGGTGCTGTTCGACCTGGCCGATATGCAGGCCCTGTTCACCGAGCTGCCGCCCCAGCCCATGGCGCATGTGGACGTGCTGGCCGGCGGCCGCGCCGCTTTGGTGGCCGCCAACACCCAGTGGGGCCTGGCGCTGGCCGATGACGAAATCGACTACCTCGTCACCGCCTTTCAGGGGCTCCCGCGCAACCCCACCGACGTGGAGCTGATGATGTTCGCGCAGGCCAACAGCGAGCACTGCCGCCACAAGATCTTCAACGCACAGTTCACCATCGACGGAGTGGCGCAGGACAAGAGCCTGTTCGGCATGATCCGCCACACGCACCAGACCAGCCCGCAGCACACCGTGGTGGCGTACTCTGACAACGCCTCGGTGATGGAAGGCCATACCGTTGAGAGATTTGTAGCCAAAATGGCCTCCAAGGCAGATGGGATAAGCGCCAGCAGCTATCAAAAAGAAAGCGCTGTCCAGCATGTGCTGATGAAGGTGGAAACGCACAACCACCCCACGGCCATCTCGCCGTTTCCCGGTGCCTCCACCGGCGCGGGTGGCGAGATCCGCGACGAGGGCGCTACCGGGCGCGGCTCGGAGCCCAAGGCGGGCCTGACGGGCTTCACCGTCTCCAAGCTGTGGGGCGGCGCGTCGGACCAGGAAGGCGGCAAGCCGTCGCACATCGCCAGCCCGCTGCAGATCATGACCGAGGGGCCGCTGGGCGGCGCCGCGTTCAACAACGAGTTCGGCCGCCCCAACCTGGCGGGCTACTTCCGCGAGTACGAGCAGACCGTGGCGGGCGTGGCGCGCGGCTACCACAAGCCCATCATGATCGCGGGCGGCCTGGGCAGCATCGACGCCCGGCTCACGCAAAAGATCGAATTCCCCGCCGGTTCGCTGCTGGTGCAGCTCGGCGGCCCCGGCATGCGCATCGGCATGGGCGGCAGCGCGGCCAGCTCCATGGCCACGGGCCAGAACGCGGCGGAGCTGGACTTCGACTCCGTGCAGCGCGGCAACCCCGAGATCGAGCGCCGCGCGCAAGAGGTCATCAACCATTGCTGGGCGCTGGGCGAGGGCAACCCCATCCTGGCCATCCACGACGTGGGCGCGGGCGGCCTGTCCAACGCCTTCCCCGAGCTGACGAACGACGCGGGCCGGGGCGCGCGCTTTGATCTGCGCGCCGTGCAGCTCGAAGAATCGGGCATGGCGCCCAAGGAAATCTGGTCCAACGAGAGCCAGGAGCGCTACGTGCTGGCCATCGCACCCGAGTCGCTGGAGCTGTTCCGCGCCTTCTGTGAGCGCGAGCGCTGCCCCTTCGCCGTGATCGGCACCGCCACCGAGGAACGCCAGCTCGTGCTGGAAGACACCGCCGCACCGGCCGGCGACCAGAAGCTGCCCGTGGACATGCCCATGTCCGTGCTGCTGGGCAAGCCGCCCAAGATGCACCGCGACGTGACCACCGTGCAGCGCCAGTTCACGCCCATCGACCTGACCGGCGTGCCGCTGCAGAAGGCCGTGATCGACGTGCTGAGCCACCCCACCGTGGCGTCCAAGCGCTTCCTCATCACCATTGGCGACCGCACCGTGGGCGGCCTCACGCACCGCGACCAGATGGTCGGCCCCTGGCAGGTGCCCGTGGCCGACTGCGCCGTCACGCTGGCCGATTACAAGGGCTTTGCCGGCGAGGCCATGGCCATGGGCGAGCGCACGCCGCTGGCGGCCATCAACGCCCCGGCCTCGGGCCGCATGGCGGTGGCCGAAGCCATCACCAACCTGCTGGCCGCGCCCATCGAGCTGCCGCGCGTCAAGCTGTCGGCCAACTGGATGGCCGCCTGTGGCGAGCCCGGCGAGGACGCCGCGCTGTACGCCACCGTCAAGGCCGTGGGCCTGGAGCTGTGCCCGCAACTGGGCGTGAGCATCCCCGTGGGCAAGGACAGCTTGTCCATGCGCACGCAGTGGAAAGACGGCGACGCGCAGAAGAAGGTGGTCTCGCCCGTGAGCCTGATCGTCACCGGCTTCGCCACGCTGCAGGACGTGCGCGGCACGCTCACGCCGCAGCTTGACGCCACCGAAGATGACACCACGCTGGTGCTGGTGGACCTGGGCAAGGGCCAGTGCCGCATGGGCGGCAGCATCCTGGGCCAGGTGCTCGACCAGGCGGGCGACACCGTGCCCGACCTCGACGACGCCAAGGACCTGGTGAGCCTGGTGAACGCCGTGAACGCGCTGCGCGCCAAGGGCCAGATCCTGGCCTACCACGACCGCAGTGACGGCGGCCTGCTCGCCGCCGTGGCCGAGATGGCCTTTGTCGGCCACGTGGGCGTGGCGCTGAACGTGGACATGCTCGTCACCGAAGGCGACGGCATCAACGACAGCCGCATGGACACGGGCGACGCCAAGAACTGGGCCGGCCAGGTCAGCGCGCGCCGCGAAGAGCTCACGCTCAAGGCCCTGTTCAACGAAGAGCTGGGCGTGGTGCTGCAGGTGCGCACGAGCGAGCGCAACGAGGTCATGCAGACGCTGCGTGAGCATGGCCTGTCCATCTGCAGCCATTTCGTCGGCAAGACGCGTCCCGCATCCAGCCCCATCGACGCGGGCAAGGGCGAGCTGCAGGTGTGGCGCGACGCCAAGAGCGTGTTCAGTGCCAAGCTCGAAGACCTGCACCAGGTCTGGGACAGCGTGAGCTGGCAGATCTGCCAGCGCCGCGACAACCCGGCCTGCGCCGACGCCGAGCACGCGGCAGCCGGTGCACCGGCCGACCCGGGCCTGCATGTGCACCTGACGTTCGACCCGGCCCAGGACGTGGCTGCGCCCTACCTCAACCTCGCGCGCCCCAAGGTGGCCGTGCTGCGCGAGCAGGGCGTGAACTCGCATGTGGAAATGGCCTACGCCTTCACCGAGGCGGGCTTCGAGGCGCACGACGTGCACATGACCGACCTGCAGAGCGGCCGCGCGCGCCTGGAGGACTTCAAGGGCATCGTGGCCTGCGGGGGCTTCAGCTACGGCGACACGCTGGGTGCGGGCATCGGCTGGGCGCGTTCCATCACCTTCAACAAAGTGCTGGCCGAGCAGTTCCAGGGCTTCTTCGCGCGCCAGGACACCTTTGGCCTGGGCGTGTGCAACGGCTGCCAGATGTTCGCCGAGCTCGCCGATATCATCCCCGGCGCGCAGGACTGGCCGCGCTTCACCACGAACCAGAGCGAGCGTTTCGAGGCGCGCCTGTCGCTGGTGGAGGTGCTCGAATCCCCCAGCCTGTTCCTGCAAGGCATGGCCGGCAGCCGCCTGCCGATCGCCGTGGCGCACGGCGAGGGCTACGCCAACTTCAAATACCGTGGCAACGCCGCCAAGGCCATCGCGGCCATGCGCTTTGTGGACAACGCGGGAGCGGCCACCGAGCAATACCCGTTCAACCCCAACGGCAGCCCCGGCGGCCTGACGGCGGTGACCACGCAGGATGGCCGCTTCACGGCCATGATGCCGCACCCCGAGCGCGTGTTCCGCAACATCCAGATGAGCTGGACCGATGGTGATGCAGCGGCTTTCAGCCCCTGGATGCACCTGTGGCGCAATGCGCGCAAGTGGGTGGGCTGACACGTTTTAGTCACGATTCACTACTAAATTAATAGCTTCCGGCGCTTGTTGCACAAGCGCCGGAGGCTATTTTTGTTCATAATCTGCGCTTCCAAAGATTCCAGGAGTTCTTCCCATGGCCGGAGCCAGTCTGCTGACGCTGCTTGACGACATTGCCACCATCCTCGACGACGTCGCCGTGATGACCAAGGTGGCCGCCAAGAAGAGCGCCGCCGTGGCCGATGATGTGGCGACGATGACCAAGGTGGCTACGCAGAAGACGGCAGGCGTGCTGGGCGACGACCTGGCGCTCAATGCCCAGCAGGTCACCGGCGTGAGCGCCGACCGCGAACTGCCCGTGGTTTGGGCCGTGGCCAAGGGGTCCATGGTGAACAAGGCGATTTTGGTGCCGACGGCGCTGGCCATCAGCGCCTTTGTGCCTGTGCTCATCACCCCTTTGCTGATGCTGGGCGGCGCCTTTTTGTGCTTCGAGGGCGTGGAAAAGCTGGCGCACAAGTACCTGCACGCCGAGCAAGAAGCCGTGGAGGCCGAGCGCCTGCTGCAAGCCAACGCCAACCCGGCGGTGGACAGGGTGGCGTTCGAGAAGGACAAGATCAAGGGCGCCGTGCGCACCGACTTCATCCTCTCGGCAGAAATCATCGTCATTGCGCTGGGCACGGTGGCGGCGGCGCCTTTCATGCAGCAGGTGGCGGTGCTGGTGGGCATTGCCGCCATCATGACGGTGGGTGTTTACGGGCTGGTGGGCGGCATCGTCAAGCTGGACGACCTGGGCCTGTGGCTCAGCCACAAGGCCAGCAGCGTGGCGCAGGCCTTGGGCCGGGGGCTGCTGGTGGCAGCGCCGTGGCTCATGAAGTTTCTCTCGGTGGCCGGCACGGCCGCCATGTTTCTGGTGGGCGGCGGCATCTTGGTGCACGGCATTGCGCCGCTGAACCACGCCATCGAAGGCGCGGGCGCCGCCGTGGCGCAGGGTGCGCTGGGGGGGCTGTGGCAGGCGCTGACCACGAATGGCCTCAACGGCGTGGCGGGCATCGTGGCCGGCGCTTTGGTGCTGGGCGCCGTCACCGTGGTGCAGAAGCTGCGCAAGCGCTGATGCGCTGCGCAGCCTGACTGGTGATCAGGGCAGAGCGGGGTAATCGGTATAGCCGTGCGGGCCGGTGCCACCATAAACCGGCGCATCCGCAAAAGGCTCATTGAGTGGCAGGTTCTCGCGCAAGCGCCGTGGCAGGTCGGGCGTGCTGATCATCGGGCGGCCAAACGACACCATGTCGGCGCGGCCGCTGCTCAGGGCCTCGATCGCCATTTCCTTCGTGTAGCCGTTGTTCAGCATCCAGACGCCCGAATACAGGCGGTGCAAGGCCTCGTAGTCGAACGGGGCGTTGTCGCGCGGGCCACCGGTCTGGCCTTCGACGACGTGGATGTACACAGGGTGGAGCTTTTCCAGCTCGCGCACCACATGCTCGAACAGCGGCTGCGGGTTGCTCTCGGACGAGTCATTGACGGGGGACACCGGCGAGAGGCGGATGCCTGTGCGCTCGGCGCCGATTTCCTGCGCCACGGCGGCCATCACTTCAAGCAGGAAGCGCGCGCGGTTTTCGATGCTGCCGCCGTAGGCGTCGGTGCGGTGGTTGGAGCCGTCGCGCAGGAAGGCGTCAATCAGGTAGCCGTGGGCGCCGTGGATTTCCACGCCGTCAAAACCGGCGGCAATGGCATTGGCGGCCGCCTGGCGGAAGTCGTTCACTACACCCGCGATCTCGGCCGTTTCCAGCGCGCGCGGCACGGCGCAATCGACATAGCCCTGGCCGACGATGTAGGTCTTGGCCTTGGGGGCGATGGCCGAGGGGGCCACGGGCGCCTGCTGGTTTGGCTGGAAGGCGTTGTGCGACATGCGGCCGGTGTGCCAGAGCTGCACGAAGATCTTGCCGCCCTTGGCGTGCACGGCGTCGGTCACCTGTTTCC
>DMZZ01000216.1:0-7330 GCA_003484805.1 Comamonadaceae bacterium
GCGCTTCCCAGGCCAGTGGCCCCGCGCAAGGGCCGCCCCGCCGCGCTGGGGCCGTCCCCCTGGGGGGAAGACGCAAAGCGGCTCAGGGGGGCTTCACACTCTGTGTGCCGTGGTGGTCATCACCTTCGCGGCCGCCCGCATCAGGGCGCGGGCGGGCCAGGGCAGTTCCAGCGCACCGGCGGCGCGGGCCTGCGCCGCGTGGCGTTCCTCGTCGGCCTGCATGCGCGCCACCACGGCACGCGAGGGCAGGTCTTCGGCCGGCAGGCGCTGTAGATGGCTTGCCAGGTGGGCCGAGACCTGGTTTTCGGTCTCCACCACAAACCCCAGGCTGACCCTGTCGCTCACGCGGGCTGCCAGGGCGCCGAGAACAAACGCACCGGCGTACCACAAGGGGTTGAGCAGGCTCGGGCGCGCACCCAGGGCCTCGAGCCGCTCGCGTGTCCAGGCCAGATGGTCGGCTTCTTCGCGTGCGGCGTCCTGCAGGTGCATGCGCAGGTTGCCGTCCTGGGTGACGGCTGCCTGGGCTGTATAGAGAGCCTGAGCACACACCTCCCCCACATGGTTGACGCGCATCAGCGCACCCGACAATTGCCGATCGACCGATCGAAGAACCACGTCTGGCACTTCGTGGGCGGGCGAGCGTTCAGTGGCCCTGGGCGTGGCAAACAGGGTGCGCAGGGCTGCGTCGGCGGCGGTCAGAAAAGGGTCCATCGAGGGAGGGGCTTTGAAAAGCGGTTTCGCCACAGGTTTTTCATCCGGATACAAAAAAGCGTTTGCAGAAGGTGTTTCGGCGGAACCGGCTCCACATTGTGCAATGCCCATGAGGAGTGTTGCAACACGGCAACGATTTTCTTCTTTGGTGCGGATTGCGGGTGAATTCCTTTGCGAAACCGCCCGACGTCTGGTGCAATAGCAACAACTTCCCCACCAGGAGGTTGGCCCGGGGAACCGGCGGGACTGTGCAGGTGCCACAACACTTAAGACCCCCCGTACCGGCGCCCTATGTTTAACCTTGGAGTAACTCGCAATGAAAAAATCCCTGATTGCCCTGGCCGTGCTGGCTGCTTCCGGCGCCGCCATGGCTCAATCTTCCGTGACCCTGTACGGCGTGGCTGACGCTGGCCTGGTCAAGTCCAACGGTATCAGCGCTCAAATGAGCTCTGCCGGCATCATGAACAACGGCACCAGCCGTCTGGGCGTGCGCGGCGTGGAAGACCTGGGTGGCGGCCTGAAGGCTTCCTTCAACTTCGAGCACGGCCTGAACCTGGAAAACGGTGCTGGCAACCTGAGCGGCGGCCAAATGTGGAGCCGTGCTGCCTGGATGGCTCTGGAAGGTGGTTTCGGCCGCTTCCAGATGGGCCGTACGCTGAACCCCAGCTTCTACGGTGTTGCAGCCTGGGAACTGACCGGCACGGCCAACTACTCTGTCGTGGGTAACCAGTTCAACTACACGGGCCAAGGTCCTCGTTCGAACAGCGTTTTCCAGTACACCACCCCCAACCTGAGCGGCTTCAGCGCCACCCTGGGCTACATCATGAAGCCCGACAACATGATTGGTCTTGACCCCCAGGGCAATGCCAAGTATGACCTGAACGCCATCTACCGCAACGGTCCCCTGGTGGCTGCTCTGTCGTACAACAAGACCACCGACCTCAAGGGCAACATGGCCCTGGGCGCTTCGTATGACTTCGGCATGGCCAAGGTCGCTGGCTCGATCCAGAACAACGGCGGTCCTTCCAAGGGCTTCACCCTGGGCGCAACCGTGCCCGTCGGCGCATTTGCTCTGACCTTCGACATCGCCCGCGAAAACGGCACCGGCATGAAGAACACCGACTTCCTGCTGGAAGCCAAGTACGCCCTGTCCAAGCGCACCTTCGCCTACGCTGCCTACTACAAGGACGGCGACAACAATGGCGCGCTGCCTGGTGGTTACAACACCGGCGCCAAGAACCACATCGGTCTGGGCGTTCGCCACAACTTCTAATGGCTGGCTGGCGTAAGCCAGTTACCATTGAAAGATCAAACCGCCAACCTTCGGGTTGGCGGTTTTTTTTTGACGTCTTCAGGCGATCCAGCGCACGTTGCATGACTGCTCTATGTACACGCGGGATGCGTTCAAGACGTGCCTGCATGCAGGCAAAACGGCGGACATGCAAGCAGAAATAGCCCTGCTCGCCCCCGTGGGCCCATCAAAGCCCTATGTACCCCCCGGAATTCAGGGATAACCCATTGGTGATTACAAGTGGCTTACTGCATAGTCACATTTTTTAATTTCAAGAGGGTTCCATGAAACTCAATTTCAGCCTGTTGTCGATCGCCGCCGCTGCCACCCTCCTGGCGGCACCTGCCGTGCACGCCAAGCCTTTCAAGTGGGCCAGCCAGGGGGAGATCTCCACCTGGGACATTCACTCGCAGAACAATGCCCTGCAAAACGGCCTGCACGCCAATGTGTACGAGAGCCTGGTGTACTACAACAGCAAGACCTTCGAGGTGGAGCCGGTGCTGGCAACCTCGTGGAAGGAAATCAGCCCCACGCAGATCCGTTTCAACCTGCGTTCGGGTGTGAAGTTCCATGACGGTTCGGCCTTCACTGCCGACGATGCGGTGTATTCGCTCAACCGCGCCATGTCCAAAACCTCGAACTTTACGCCGTATGTGCAGGGCATCAGCAAGGTTGCCAAGGTGGATGCAAGCACCGTGGACGTGTTCCTTTCTGCACCCAACCCTGTGCTGCTGCGCCAGATGACCGAGCTGCGCATGATGAGCAAGGCCTGGGCCGAAAAGAACAAGTCGGTCGAGCCTAAGGACATGAAGGCCTCGGACGAGAACTTCGCCCACCGCAATGCCATGGGCACCGGCCCCTACACGCTCGAATCCTGGCAGCCCGACGTGAAGATGGTCTTCAAGCGCAACCCCAACTGGTGGGGCAAGATGGACGGCAACGTGACAGAGATCGTCTACACCCCCATCAAGTCGGCCGCCACGCGCATCGCCGCGCTGCTGTCGGGCGAGGTGGACATGGTGCTTGATCCCACGCCGCAAGACCTGGGCCGCCTGCGCGCCAGCGCTGATCTGAAGGTGGTCGATGGCATTGAAAACCGCACCATCTTCCTGGGCATGGACCAGTTCCGCGAAGAACTGCCGGGCTCGAACATCAAGGGCAAGAACCCGCTCAAGGACGTGCGCGTGCGCAAGGCCTTGTACCAGGCCATCGATGCCAACACCATCTCACGCAACATCATGCGCGGTCTGGGCAAGCCCACGGGGTCCATCGTCGCGCCGCAGGTGGCCGGCTGGACCGAGGCTGTGGGCAAGCGCTTCCCTTACGACGTAGAGGCTGCCAAAAAGCTGTTGACCGAGGCGGGCTATGCCGATGGCTTCGAAGTGGATTTTGCCTGCCCCAACAACCGCTACATCAACGACGAAGCCATCTGCCAGGCTGTCACCGCCATGTGGTCGCGCATCGGCGTGAAGGCCAAGCTGCGGACCATGCCCGTGGCCACCTACTTTCCGATGATCCAGCGCTACGAAGCCAGCATCTACATGCTGGGATGGGGTGTACCGACGTTTGATGCGCTCTACAGCCTGCAATCCCTGGTGCGTACCGTGGGCCAGGGCGGCGACGGCAACTACAACGTGGGCCGCTACAGCAATCAGCGCATGGACTACCTGGTCGATCGCATCAAGGCCGAGACCGATGCGCCGGTGCGTGCCCGCATGCTGACCGAAGCACTGCAATTGTCCAACGACACCGTTTCGCACATTCCGCTTCACGACCAGGTCATTCCCTGGGCCATGAAGAAGAACATCGAGCTGGTGCACCGCGCCGACAACCGCGTGGACATGCGCCTCGTGAAGGTGAACTGATATAGTTTCAGCCACAACGGAAGGCGGGGCCACCCATCCCGCTCTCCGGTTCTGTAGGCTTGAATTCCTGCGCCCGGTTCACCACAAGTGACCCGGGCGTGTTGTCGAACACACACTCGATTTTTCGCCGATGCTTGCCTTCATATTGCGCCGCCTGATTCAGGCAGTGATCGTCATGGTCACGGTGGCTTTCATTTCCTTCATGCTGTTCCAGTATGTGGGCGACCCTGTGGTGTTCATGCTCGGCCAGGATGCCACGCCCGAGCAGGTGCGCGAGCTGCGCGCCAGCCTGGGGCTGGATCAGCCGTTCATTGTCCAGTTTGGCCACTTTTTGGCCAATGCAATCCAGGGCGAATTCGGCCTGAGCCTGCGCCAGGGCGCCAAGGTCTCGAGCCTGATCGCCGAGCGCTTTCCCGCCACGCTGGAACTGGCCCTGGTGGCAGCCTTTCTGGCGCTCGCCCTTGGCGTGCCCATGGGCGTGTACGCCGCCCTCAAGCGCGGCACCTTCACCAGCCAGCTGTTCATGACGCTGTCGCTGCTCGGCGTCTCCCTGCCTACCTTCCTGATTGGCATTTTGCTGATCCTGGTGTTTGCCGTCACGCTCGGCTGGTTCCCCAGCTTTGGCCGGGGCGAGGTGGTGCAGATGGGCTGGTGGAGCACCGGGCTGCTTAAGGCCAAAGGCTGGCACCACATCACATTGCCCGCCATCACGCTGGCGATCTTTCAGCTCACGCTGATCATGCGGCTGGTGCGCGCCGAGATGCTGGAGGTGCTGCGCACCGACTACATCAAGTTTGCCCGGGCGCGGGGCCTGTCAGACCGGGCCATCCATTTCGGCCATGCGCTCAAGAACACGCTGGTGCCCGTCATGACCATCACCGGCCTGCAACTGGGCGGCCTGATCGCCTTTGCCATCATCACCGAGACCGTGTTCCAGTGGCCGGGCATGGGCCTGCTGTTCATCCAGGCGGTGACGTTTGCCGATATTCCCGTGATGGCCGCCTACCTGTGCCTGATTGCCCTGATCTTCGTGGTGATCAACCTCGTGGTCGATTTGCTGTACTTTGCCGTCGATCCGCGCCTGCGTGTGGGCAAGGCGGGAGGCCATTGACATGCAGCCCCCCCGCCTGAAAGCCGGCGGCCGGGCCTTTGCGCACATCGCGCAATTCCACCCCGAACTGACCGCGCTGCGCCGCGACCTGCACGCCCACCCCGAACTGGGGTTTGAAGAGGTATACACCAGCCACCGGGTGAAGGAGGCTCTGCGGCTGTGCGGTGTGGATGCCATCCACGACGGCATCGGCCGCACCGGGGTGGTGGCCGTCATTCGCGGCCGCAGCCAGTCCAGCGGCGCCATGGTGGGTCTGCGCGCCGACATGGATGCCCTTCCCATCACTGAGGACAACGAGTTTTCCTGGAAGTCCTGCAAGCCGGGCTTGATGCACGGCTGCGGCCATGACGGGCACACCGCCATGCTCATAGGTGCTGCGCGCTACCTGTCAGAGACACGGAATTTCGATGGCACGGCGGTGCTGGTGTTCCAGCCTGCCGAAGAGGGCTACGGCGGCGCCCGCGTGATGATGGAGGACGGCCTGTTCGAGCGCTTTCCGGTGCAGGCCATCTATGCCATGCACAACTGGCCGGCGCTCAAGCCGGGCATGGTGGGCCTCAACAGCGGCCCCATGATGGCCGCGGCCGACCGCATCACCATCGAGATCACCGGGCGCGGCGGTCATGGCGCGCATGCTTACCAGACGGTGGATGTGGTGCTGGTGGCGGCGCACATCATCACGGCGGCGCAAAGCATCGTCTCGCGCAATGTCCGGCCCATCGAGAGTGCGGTGCTCAGCCTGTGCGCCGTGCAGGCGGGCGATCTGGGCGCCTTCAGCGTGCTGCCGGGTGTGGCGCGCATAGTGGGCACGGTGCGCACCTTCGACCCGGTCGTGCAGGAACTGGTGGAAAAGCGCCTCAAGGAAATGTGCAACGCCGTCGCCCTGGGTTTTGGTGCCACAGCCACGGTGCAGTATGAGCGCATCTACCCGGCCACCATCAACTCCGAGGCCGAGGCCCAGTTTGCCGGCGACGTGGCCGAGGCACTGGTGGGCGCGGACCATGTGGTGCGCGACCTGGAGCCCAGCATGGGCGCCGAAGACTTTTCCTTCATGCTGCAGACCAAGCCCGGTGCCTACCTGCGCATCGGCCAGGGTACGGGGGCCAGCGGCAGCGCGCTGCACAACAGCCGTTATGACTTCAACGACGACATCCTTCCGCTCGGTTCGGCGCTTCACGCCAGCCTGATCGAGCAGGCCATGCCCTTGGCAAGCCTTTGATTCAAGAGACTTTTTCGATGAAAACAACCCTCGTCCGCTGGTTTGACAGCGATATCGGCCACAGCTTTCGCACCTCTCCGATGGCCATGCTTGCTGCGGCCATTGCGCTGATCTGTCTTTTCTGTTCGGTCTTCGCCGGGTGGGTGGCGCCGCACAACCCGTTCGACCTCGCCACCCTCGAACTGAGCGATTCCCGCCTGCCCCCGGCCTGGATGGCCGAGGGTTCGATGAAATACCCCCTGGGCACCGACGACCAGGGGCGCGACATCCTCTCCGCGCTGATGTATGGCGCGCGCATCTCGCTGGTGGTCGGCCTGGCCTCGGTGGTTCTGTCGGTGGTGGTGGGCGTGGCCCTGGGCCTGCTGGCGGGCTTTCGTGGAGGCTGGATCGACGCCGTGCTGATGCGCCTGTGCGACGTGATGCTCTCGTTTCCCGCCATTCTGGTGGCGCTGCTGATTGCCGGTGTGGGCCGTGCGCTGTTTCCCAACGCCCACGAGTCGCTGGCGTTTGGCGTGCTGATCATTTCCATCTCGCTGACCGGCTGGGTGCAGTATGCCCGCACGGTGCGCGGCTCGACCATGGTCGAGCGCAACAAGGAATACGTTCAGGCCGCCCGGGTGACCGGCGTGCCGCCGCTGCGCATCATGCGCAAGCATGTGCTGCCCAATGTGATGGGCCCGGTGCTGGTGCTGGCCACCATCCAGGTGGCCACGGCCATCATCACCGAGGCCACGCTGTCCTTCCTGGGCGTGGGGGCGCCGCCCACCTCGCCCTCGCTGGGTACCCTGATCCGCGTGGGCAACGACTACCTGTTTTCGGGCGAGTGGTGGATCACCGTGTTCCCGGGCGCCATGCTGGTGCTGATTGCCCTGAGCGTGAACCTGCTGGGCGACTGGCTGCGTGACGCTCTCAACCCCCGTCTGCGTTGAGATGGAGAACAACCCCCTGAGCGGCTTGCGCCGCATCCCCCTTCTCTCGGCTTCGCCGGGAAGGGGGACACCGCCAGCGCGGCGGGGCGGCCCTTGCGCGGCGGTCGCTGGCCTGGGTCATGCCTATTCAATTGACTGTGTGCAGCGCACAGAACTGTGAATCACTGATATGTCTCTCTTGGAAGTCAAAAACCTCGTCGTTGA
>DMZZ01000356.1:0-779 GCA_003484805.1 Comamonadaceae bacterium
GGGGCGGCTGCGGCGCTCTTTTTGGCGGGCGTTGCAGCTTTGGCGGATGGTTTCTTGGCAGTTGCGGAAGCGGCCTTGGCGGCGGTGCCGGGGGCGGACTTGGGCAACTTCGCGGTCTTTTGAGCGGGCATGGACAACCTCAGATTCAAAAAGGAAACAAAGAAAACGCAAGCGCCACGGATCCCGGCGCGGGAGGCACGGCAAAGGCAGGGCCTTCGCGGTTCGAGGGGTCAACCCTCAGGGCAAGATGTCTGGGCGAACATTTGGTGTGCAGTCCTTGCGGTGAGGTGGGCGGTTGTGCGTGTGTGTCACGGTGGCCCGGCCCGGAGGTGCTGCTGTCGCTCTTGCCGACAAACCTTACATTATACCGACTAAGGGTGATTTCAAGCGGTTCCGCTCGCAATGACTTGCAGGGCGTTGCGTTTCTGTTCCAGCGCACGGTAGCGCTCCAGGGCTGTCGGGTCGTGGGGGGCCAGTGCGATCAGGGCCTTTTGCTGGGCCTTGATGTCCTCGATCAGCATGCGGTTGAGCAGGTCGCGCAGTTCCAGGCGCAGTTCGTGCAGGTCGCCCTCGGTCTGGGCGTGCGAGCCGGTCATCACCTTCAGCGCCAGGGCTTCGCAGGCATGGTCGCGCAGGCTCTCGCGCAGCACGGCCCAGGGCAGCGCGCCCTGCTCATGAAACTGGCTCTCGAGCCAGGCGAAGAGGGGACCATGGGGGGCGGGCTGGGCGCACAGCACGGCGTGGTCGTCGTGCGAAAGGTGCTCCAGAAACGCCATGTG
>DMZZ01000356.1:957-2755 GCA_003484805.1 Comamonadaceae bacterium
GCATCGAGCTGCGCCAGCTCGGCCAGCTCGCCCAGCAACTGGCGTTTGAGCACGCCATCGGGCAGGGCACCCCACAGCGGCCGGGCGTTGCTGGCCATGTGGGCCCGGCCCTCGGGGGTGCCCAGGTCGCATTGTTCGCTGGCAGCGTCCACCAGAAAGCGGCTCAGGGGCACGGCGTCGGCAATCATGCGGGCGAAAGCGTCGCTGCCATGCGCGCGGACGAAACTGTCGGGGTCGTGTTCGGGCGGCAGAAACAGAAATTTGATGCTGCGCGTGTCGGTGGCGTGGGGCAGGGCGCCGTCGAGCGCCTTGCGCGCCGCGCGGCGGCCGGCGCTGTCGCCGTCAAAGCTGAACACCACCGCATCCGTGAAGCGCAGCAGTTTCTGCACATGGTCGGGCGTGCAGGCCGTGCCCAGCGTGGCCACGGCGTTGGGAAAACCGAGCTGGGCCAGAGCCACCACATCCATGTAGCCCTCGGTGACCAGCGCGTAGCACTGCTCGCGGATGGCGGTGCGTGCCTCGAACAGGCCGTACAGCTCCCGGCCCTTGTGGAACACCGGGGTTTCGGGCGAGTTCAGGTATTTGGGCTTGTCGTCACCCAGCACGCGGCCGCCAAAACCGATGCATTCGCCTTTCACGTTGCGGATCGGGAACATCACCCGGTCGCGGAAACGGTCGTAGCGCTTGCCGCCGTCGTCGTCGCTGACGATGACCAGCCCGCTTTCTTCCAGCAAGGGGTCGTCGTACTGGGGGAACACGCTGGCCAGGCTGCGCCAGCCTTCGGGGGCATATCCCAGCCCATAGCGTTTGGCCACGGCGCCGGAGACCCCCCGGCCCTTGAAGTAGGCAATGGCCCTCGGTGAATCGCGCAACTGGCGCCGGTAGGCCTCGGCGGCCTTTTCCAGCATGTCGGTCAGCGTGGCCTGTCGCTGCCGCGCGGCTGCGGCGCGCTCTTTTTCCTGGGGGGAGATGTCGTCGTCAGGCACCTGCAGGCCCACTTGCTGGGCCAGGTCCTGTACGGCATCGACAAAACCCATGCCGACGTGGTCCATGAGAAAGCCGATGGCGTTGCCGTTCTTGCCACAGCCAAAGCAGTGATAGAACTGCTTGGAGGGGCTGACGCTGAACGAGGGCGATTTTTCTCCATGGAACGGGCACAGGCCCATGAAGTTGGCGCCGCCTTTCTTCAGGGGCACGTAGCGGCCGACGATATCGACCACGTCAACGCGCGCGAGCAGTTCCTGAATGAAAGACTGGGGGATCGTCACCCGGGTATTGTCCGCGTAAACTGCCAGTTACTTGTCGTTGCACCACACAGAGGGGTAGATGCTCAACACGATCCAGGCGCCTGTCCATGGCTGCCGCGTGCAGCGCGTGCGTCGGTGGCTGCCCTTGCTGGCTCTGGCTTGCTGGGCGCTGGCGTCGTCGGCACTGGCCGCCCCTGCGGTGCTGCGGGTGCTGGCCTGGCCAGGCTATGCCGACCCGGATCTGGTGGCGGTGTTTGAAAAACGCCATGGCGTGCGGGTCGAAGTCACCACCGTGGGATCGGACGACATCCTGCGCAGCAAGCTGACCGACCTGAAAGGCCCGGTGTACGACGTTGTGGCGGCCAACACGGTGGAGATATCCCAGTTCGTCGCTCAGCAGCAACTGGAACCCCTGTCCTTGGGCGACATTCCCAATGTCACCCGCCAATTGCCGCGTTTCAGGCAGCTCGATGCGATTGCGGGCATTGCCCACCAGGGGCGGGTGTACGCCGTGCCCTACACCTATTCGGAAATGGGCCTGATCTATGACC
>DMZZ01000250.1:0-3465 GCA_003484805.1 Comamonadaceae bacterium
CCGCCGCCTGCGTGGTGTGGGCGGCGCGGGCCGCGCTGCGGGGTGACATCGCCGGCCTGGTGACGGCGCCGCTGCACAAGGAATCGCTGCACGCGGCCGGGGTTGATTTTCCGGGCCATACCGAGCTGCTGCAGGCCGAGGCGGCAGCCTGCCGGGGCGTGGCGCTGCAAGACATGCCGGTGCGCATGATGCTCG
This sequence comes from Comamonadaceae bacterium, assembly GCA_003484805.1. GTDB lineage: Bacteria > Pseudomonadota > Gammaproteobacteria > Burkholderiales > Burkholderiaceae_C > Simplicispira. The sequence continues at coordinate 196 of DMZZ01000250.1, forward strand.
CCAGCGACGAACTGCGCACCGTGCTCGTCAGCATCCATGTGGCGCTGCGCGATGCGCTGGATGCGGTGACCTATGGCAACGTGTTGCAGACCTTGCACATCACGCATGACGCGCTGCTGCGCAGCCTGGGGCGCGCGCCGCGCATCGCCGTGGCGGGGCTGAACCCGCACGCCGGGGAGGGCGGCCTGTTCGGCCGTGAGGAAATCGAGGTGATCGCTCCCGCCGTGGCGGCGGCGCGCGACCAGGGGCTTGACGTGACCGGCCCGCTGGCACCCGACACCGTGTTCATGCGNNCCGGGCGAGTTCGATGTCGTCCTGGCCATGTACCACGACCAGGGCCTGATCCCCGTGAAGTACCTCGGGGTGGACAAGGGCGTGAACGTCACGCTGGGTCTGCCGCTGGTGCGCACCAGCCCGGACCATGGCACCGCCTTCGACATCGCCGGCCAGGGCGTGGCTGATGCGGCCAGCCTCATTGAAGCGGTGCGTGTGGCGCGCAAGCTTTCTCAATGAAAATGGCTGCTGGCGCTTATCCATAAAGCGCGAGCAGCTATTGAAAATAGAGCGCCCGGCAGCTGCCGAACGCCAGGGCCGGCAGGACGTTACCGCTTCAGGCTGTCGCGAATTTCGCGCAGCAGCACGATGTCTTCGGGCGTGGGCGGCGCTGCGGCCGGAGCTGCGGGCTCGGCGGGGGCTTCGCGCTTGAGCCGGTTGATTTGCTTGATCATCAGGAAGATGATGAACGCCAGGATGATGAAGTTGACGGCCACGGTGATGAAGCTGCCATAGGCCAGCACCGGAACGCCCGCCTTCTTGAGTGCGTCAAGCGTCAGGGCCGTGCCCTCGGGCGCCGTGCCCAGCACCAGGAACAGGTTGGAAAAATCGAGCTTGCCGAACACCAGCCCGACCACCGGCATGATCAGGTCGGAGACGACCGAATCGACGATCTTGCCGAACGCGCCACCAATGATCACGCCCACCGCCAGGTCAATCACGTTGCCCTTGACGGCAAACTCGCGGAATTCCTGCATCATGCCCATGAAAAATCTCCCTCAAGTCGCTATGGCGCACAGTATCGGCCAAATGGAGCACGCGTGCAGCAACAGCCGTAACGGGTTGAAAGCACGTTTGGCCCAGGTGACCGGGGTGGGCGCTTTTCAGTCCGCTACAATTTACGGTTGACTCCCAAACCCTAGCGATGTTCATCGAGGACCCCCATGAGTGACACTCCAATCGACTCCAGCAAACGGACGTGGCTGATCGCGACCGGCTGCGCGGGCGCTGTGGGCGGCGTGGCAACCGCCGTTCCTTTCGTGAGTACTTTCCAGCCTTCGGAAAAGGCCAAGGCCGCCGGCGCTGCAGTCGAGGTGGATATTTCCGAACTCAAGCCCGGTGAGCGTGTCACTGTCGAGTGGCGCGGCAAACCCGTCTGGATCATCAAGCGCACCCCGGATCAACTGGCCGAACTGCCCAAGCTCGACGTCCAGCTGGCCGATCCCAAGTCCGAGCGCAAGCCGGATGAATTCACGCCGCCCTACGCGCGCAACGGCCACCGCTCCATCAAGCCCGAAATTCTCGTGGCCGTGGGCATTTGCCCACACCTGGGGTGCTCGCCCACGGAAAAATTTGCCATGGGCGCCCAGCCCTCGCTGCCCGACGACTGGAAGGGCGGTTTCCTGTGCCCCTGCCATGGCTCGACCTTCGACATGGCTGGCCGCGTGTACAAGAACAAGCCCTCGCCCGACAACCTTGAGGTGCCTCCGCACGTCTACCTGTCCGACACACGCCTGCTCATCGGCGACGACAAGAAAGCCTGAAGGAACGCACCATGGCTGAATTCAAGGAAATTTCCCCCAACGCTTCGGCGGGCGCCAAGCTCACGAACTGGTTCGAAAACCGCTTCCCCACGGCATTCGACGCCTACCGCGTCCACATGTCCGAGTACTACGCACCGAAGAACTTCAACTTCTGGTATATCTTCGGTTCGCTGGCTCTGCTGGTGCTGGTGATCCAGATCGTCACCGGCATCTTCCTGGTGATGCATTACAAGCCCGACGCCGCCAAGGCCTTCGAGTCGGTCGAGTACATCATGCGCGACGTGCCCTGGGGTTGGCTGATCCGCTACATGCACTCCACGGGCGCCTCGGCGTTCTTCGTGGTGGTTTACCTGCACATGTTCCGTGGCCTGATCTATGGCAGCTACCGCAAACCCCGCGAGCTGGTCTGGATCTTCGGCTGCGCCATCTTCCTGGCGCTGATGGCCGAAGCCTTCATGGGCTACCTGCTGCCCTGGGGCCAGATGTCGTACTGGGGCGCTCAGGTGATCGTGAACCTGTTTGCCGCCATTCCCTTCGTCGGCCCCGACCTGGCCCTGCTGATCCGGGGTGACTACGTGGTGGGCGACGCCACGCTGAACCGCTTCTTCAGCTTCCACGTCATCGCCGTGCCGCTGGTGCTGCTCGGCCTGGTGGTGGCCCACCTGCTGGCGCTGCACGATGTGGGCTCCAACAACCCCGACGGCATCGAGATCAAGGGCCCCAACGCCCCCAAGGACGCCAAGGGCAAACCGCTCGACGGCATTCCCTTTCACCCCTACTACACGGTGCACGACATCCTGGGTGTCTGCCTGTTCCTGATGGTCTTCAGCGCGGTGATCTTCTTCGCGCCTGAAATGGGTGGCTATTTCCTGGAGTACAACAACTTCATCCCGGCCGACCCGCTGGTAACCCCGGCACACATCGCACCGGTGTGGTACTTCACGCCCTACTACTCGATGCTGCGTGCCATCACCACCGAAATGATGTACGTGCTGATCGCCTGCGTGGTGCTTGCTGCCGCCTTCGGCGTGGTCAAGGGCCGCATGCCTGTCATCTTCAAGGGCATCGTTGCCGTGGCCGCTGCAGTGAGCGTGCTTCTGATGCTCTCCATCGACGCCAAGTTCTGGGGCGTGGTGGTGATGGGCGGTGCCGTGATCATCCTGTTCTTCCNNACTGCAGCCCGGTCAAGTCGATCCGCTACCGTCCAAGCTGGCACAAGTATGTGTACGCCGTTTTCGTCGTCAACTTCGTGATCCTGGCCTACCTGGGTGTGCAGGCGCCATCGGCGATCGGCGAGCGCGTGTCGCAAGTCGGTACGCTGTTCTACTTTGGCTTCTTCCTGCTGATGCCCTGGTGGAGCCGTCTGGGTGAACCCAAGCAGGTGCCCTACCGCGTCACCTTTGCCGCGCACTTAGCTGGAGCCGAAAACCATGAAAAAAATCATTCTCTCGTT
>DMZZ01000099.1:0-2798 GCA_003484805.1 Comamonadaceae bacterium
GGGGGCCGGCCCTGCCGATGTCTATGCACTGGGCGGCGCACTGCGCGGCCTGCGCAACCAGGGTGTGCTGGTGGTCGGCTCGGGCAGCATGACGCACAACCTGGCCGAGTTTTTTGGCGGCGCGCGCGAGCCCGCGCCCTATGTGCTGGAGTTCAGCCGCTGGATCGAGGCGGCCCTGCAGCGTGGCGACCTGCCCGCACTGCTGGCCTACCGCGAGCGGGCGCCGCACGCTGAACGTGCCCACCCGACTGACGACCACTTTCTGCCTCTGTTCTTCGCGCTGGGGGCGGCGGGCGATGATCTGCATGCCGACTACCTGAGCCGCGAGGTGATGTACAGCATGCTCGCCATGGACGCCTTCGCCTTGCAGGCCACCGCCTGAGTTCCGGTGGCAGAATTGCCCCACACCACACTGTTTGGGGCTCGCCATGCTTGAACTGCCACTCACCTTTCTGCAACGCCCTGCCGCATCCACCACGCCCAGGCCCTGGCTGCTGGTGCTGATGCACGGCGTGGGCAGCAACGAGCAAGACCTGTTTGCCCTGTCACCGCAGATCTCCGAGCGCTTTCATGTGCTCTGCCTGCGCGCGCCGCACCGCATGGGGCCCGGGGCTTTTGCGTGGTTCGATTTTTCGATCGAGCCCGGCGGTGCCCGCAGCATCAACGAGTCGCAAGAGGCGGCCAGCCGTGCGCTGGTGGCGCAGGCGGTCGAATCCGCAGCGAAGCAACTGGGCATTCCGCCCGAGCGCACGGTGGTGGGCGGCTTCAGCCAGGGGGGCGCCATGGCCTTGTCGATGCTGCTCACCCGCCCCGAGCTGATGGGCGCCGCGCTGGTGTGGCACGGCCGGCTGGTGCCGCAGGTGTTGCCGCACGCGGCCCCGGCCGATGCACTGCACGGGCGCAAGCTGTGGGTGAGCCACGGCACGCACGACGACGTGATTCCAGTGGCCAGCGCGCAGGCCATCTGCCACCACTTCGATGCCCTGCCGGTGCCGGTGACCTACCGCGAGTTTTCGAGCGCGCACGAAATCCGCCCCTCGGAACTGGCGGCCACGGTGGCGTGGCTCGAAGCGCTGTCCACCACGCCCACGGCGTTTTGACTACCCTCCATCCGGCAGTTGGAGGTGCCCAGCAGCGCCGCTATCGGTGCGCCAGGCAAGGCGCGACGACGCAGCGCACTTCTGTGCGCAAGGAGGAACAACGCCGCATGGCGTGCCGAGAGGGGTGCTGCTGGGTGCCTAGCGTTGTTCAGTGCCTGGGTGAGCTCTATCGCAGCCGTAAAAGCCAGTTTTCATGCGGTTGACGAGAAGATGGCAAGCGGTCAACTGCGGGATGGGGGGTTACCGGTCAACGGGAAGCGCCACCGTGCGCTTGACCTCCTTGAGTGAAAAGCTGGTGGAAATTTCGCGCACCCCCGGCAGGCTGCGGATGCGGGTGCGCACGAATTCGGCAAAAAACCCCAGGTCGGGCGCCACCAGTTCTAGCTGGTAGTCGTAGCGGCCCGAAAGGTTGTGGCACGACAGCACCTGGGGCAGTGCCAGCACCTCGCGCTCGAAGGCGGCCGTCACTTCCGCCGTGTGGTTGTGCAGCCCTATCTGCACGAAGCCCAGCACGCCATAGCCCACGCGGTGCCGGTCCAGATGGGCGTGGTAGCCGCTGATCAGGCCCGCTTCCTCCAGTTGCCGCACGCGGCGCCAGCAGGGCGAGGGCGAGAGCGACACCTGCTCGGCCAATTCGCCCACGGTGGCGCGGCCATTCTTCTGCAGAGCGTCGAGCAGGGCGCGGTCCACAGCATCCAGGGATGGAAGGGAGGTGGGCATGAATTTCCTGAATATTGAAATATTGGGGTAATTATTTCCAATGTTCTGGATTTTTACTGCACAAATGGCGAAATATTTCCCATGCCACTGGCAAACAATTTGGGGTATTCCAACACCAACCGGAGACATCCCCATGGGCAAGGCACACGACAGCACCGGCGGCTTCAGCACCCGCGCCATCCATTTCGGCTACGACCCGGCAGACCACCAGGGCGCGCTGGTGCCGCCCATCCACACCTCGGCGACCTACGCCTTTCCCGACGTGGGCTACGGCGCGCGATGCTTTACGGGGGAGGAAAACGGCTACTTCTACACCCGCATCGCCAACCCCACGCTGGCGCTGCTCGAAGGGCGGCTGGCTAGCCTGGAGCAGGGCGCTGGCGCGGTGGTGTTCGGCTCGGGCATGGGGGCGATCACGGCCACGCTGTGGTCCCTGCTGGAGCCGGGCGACGAGGTGCTGGCCGACCTCACGCTGTACGGCTGCACCTTCTCGTTTCTGCACCATGGGCTGGGGCGCTTTGGCGTCACGGTGCGCCATGTGGACATGACCAACCCGGCCAACGTGGCCGCAGCGCTGAGCGACAAGACGCGCGTGGTCTATCTCGAAACTCCCGCCAATCCCAACATGCGCCTGGTGGACATTGCTGCGGTGTCGGCCCTGGCGCACGCCCGGGGCGCCAAGGTGGTGGTGGACAACACCTACTGCACGCCCTACCTGCAGCAGCCGCTGCTGCTGGACGCCGATGTGAGCGTGCACTCCATGACCAAGTACCTCGGTGGCCATGGCGACCTGACGGCGGGCGCCGCCATCTTTGCCGATGCCGAGCTGGCCCAGCGCGTGCGCCTGTACGGCCTGAAAGACATGACGGGTGCCGTGATGTCGGCGCAGGATGCACACCTGGTGATGCGCGGCCTCAAGACCGTCACGCTGCGCATGGACCGCCACTGCCAGAGCGCGCAGACGGTGGCCGAGTTTCT
>DMZZ01000102.1:0-740 GCA_003484805.1 Comamonadaceae bacterium
TGCGCATCGAGGGCTTGGGCGGGTAGATGTAGGTGTTGCGCACCATGAACTCTTTCAGAATGTCGTTCTGAATCGTTCCGGAGAGCTTGTCCTGGCTCACGCCCTGCTCTTCTGCCGCCACCACGTAGCCCGCCAGCACAGGCAGCACGGCACCGTTCATGGTCATCGACACGCTCACCTTGTCGAGCGGGATCTGGTCGAACAGGATCTTCATGTCCTCGACCGAGTCGATGGCCACGCCAGCCTTGCCCACGTCGCCGGTCACGCGCGGGTGGTCGCTGTCATAGCCGCGGTGCGTGGCCAGGTCGAAGGCCACGCTGACGCCCTGCCCGCCGGCGGCCAGCGCCTTGCGGTAGAAGGCGTTGGATTCTTCCGCCGTGGAAAAGCCCGCGTACTGGCGAATCGTCCAGGGGCGCACCGCGTACATGGTGGCCTGCGGGCCGCGCAGGTAGGGCTCGAAGCCCGGCAAGGTATTGGTGTGCGCCAGGTGGGCCGTGTCTTGCGCGGTGTACAGCGGCTTGACGGTGATGCCATCGGGCGTGACCCAGTTCAGGGCATTCACATCCCCGCCCGGTGCCGATTTGGCGGCGGCTTTGGCCCAGGCATCGAGGCTGGCGGGGGCAAATTCGGGCGCGGTTTGGTTGGGGTGGTCACTCATGGCGCGGGGTTCTCCGACAGTTGGCTTTGTACGTCTTCAGGGCATTCCCTGTTGTAACGGCGAGTTTACATCATTCATAATT
>DMZZ01000102.1:803-2514 GCA_003484805.1 Comamonadaceae bacterium
GAATTCGGCATCAGCCGCACCCCGCTGCGCGAGGCGCTCAAGGTGCTGGCCGCCGAGGGACTGGTCACGATGAAGGTGCGGCGCGGCGCCTATGTGACCGAAATGTCTGAAAAAGACCTGCGCGACGTGTACCACCTGCTGAGCCTGCTGGAGAGCGACGCCGCCGGCGTGGTGGCGCGCACCGCCACGGCCGAGGAGCTGCGCTCACTGCAAGAGCTGCACGCCGAGCTGGAAGCCGCCACGGGCGAGCGCGACCGCTTTTTTGCCATCAACGAGCGTTTCCACATGCGGCTGCTGGAGCTGTCCGACAACCGCTGGCGCAGCCAGATGGTGGCCGATCTGCGCAAGGTGATGAAGCTCAACCGCCACAACTCATTACTCAAGCAGGGGCGTATCGAGGATTCGCTGGCCGAACACCGCGCGGTGATGGCTGCCTTGCAGGCCCGCGACGCCGATGCCACGGCCCGTGCCATGCAGGCGCATTTTGCGCAGGGGCTGGAGGCTGCGGCCTGATAGTCAGCGCATCTGGGTCAGCGCATCTGGAACAGTTCCTGGTGAAAGCGCAACGCAGGCAGCCCCAGCGCTACCAGGTCTTTCTTGAGCGACTGCCCAAAAGGCGCGGGGCCGCAAAACCAGACATCTGCATCCCGCCAGTCGGGTACCTGATCGGCGATCCGCGCCGCATTCAGCAGGCCGTCGCGCTCGCTCCAGAGCACATGCAGGCGAACGCCAGCGGCTTTCGCGTCGCGGCTCATCAGGCCGATGGCGTGCTCGTCATACACCGCTGTCGGGTGAAACAGATCGATGGTTTTGCCATCGGGCGCACCCGCCAGCGCCTTCATGCGGGCAATGAACGGCGTGATGCCGATGCCGGCACCCACCCAGATCTGCCGCCTTTGCGCGCCCTGGAAATTGAACCGGCCGTAGGGGCCTTCGATCTTGACCACATCGCCGATGCGCAGGCGCTCGCTCAGGGTGCGGGTGTAATCGCCCAGCGCCTTGATGATGAAGAGGATGTGCCCGTCGCCCGTCCAGGCCGAAGAGATGGTGTAGGGGTGCGGCCCCTCGTCCTCATGCAGGGTGACAAAGGCGAACTGGCCTGGCTCGTGTCCCGACCAGCGGCCTTTGCACAGAACGTCCACCTCCATCACATCGAGTGAGGCATGGTGCCGAAGGGCCGCCACCTCACCCACCACCTGCCGCCCCACCGCCACGCGGCGAAAAAGCACCATGAGTGCCGCCACGGTACCAGCGCCCATCAGCACCCCCATCACCGGGCCCAGCAGGCCGCTCCAGTAATCAAACTTGAGCAAGACCACCGAGTGCCACACCAGCGCCAGGTAGGCCACGGCCAGCAGGTGGTGCGTCTTGAAAAAATGCCGGTAAGGAAAGCGCCTGACCAGCGCCAGCACCATCAGCAGCGCTGCGGCATAAAACGCCCATTCACCCACGCCCTCGGCCAGGCCGCGCTGGCCCAGAAAGAACTGCTGCACCGGAGCGTCGAGCAATTCAGGGCGCGGGCCCCGGGCCGGGCGCTGCAGCCAGCCCCAGCCCACCATCCACTTGGGCCCCTGCGCCAGCAGCCAGTGGCTGACAGAAATCACCAGGCCGGAGATGCCCAGCCATTTGTGCAGGCGGTACATCTTGTCGAGCCCGCCCAGATACGGCTCGAACACCACCGGGCGCACGGCCAGCACCATCGCCGCGCTCA
>DMZZ01000010.1:0-10620 GCA_003484805.1 Comamonadaceae bacterium
TGGGAGATGATCCGTTTCTCGATCAACATCATGCGCGGCTGCTTCGGAGGCTGCACCTTCTGCTCGATCACCGAGCATGAGGGGCGCATCATCCAGAGCCGCTCGGAAGAGTCCATCATCCGCGAGATCGAGGACGTGCGCGACAAGGTGCAGGGCTTCACCGGCACGATCTCCGACCTGGGCGGCCCCACGGCCAACATGTACCGGCTGGGTTGCCGCACGCCCGAGATCGAGGCGGCCTGCCGCAAGCCCAGTTGCGTCTACCCCGGCATCTGCCAGAACCTCACCACCAACCACGACCCGCTGATCAAGATCTACCGGCGCGGCCGCGAGATCAAGGGCGTCAAAAAAATCCTCATCGGCTCGGGCTTGCGTTACGACTTGGCCATCCAGTCGCCCGAATACGTCAAGGAGCTGGTGCAGCACCATGTGGGCGGCTACTTGAAGATCGCGCCCGAGCACACCGAATCGGGCCCGCTGACCAAGATGATGAAGCCGGGCATCGGCAACTACGACAAGTTCAAGCAGCTGTTCGACAAGTTCACCGCCGAGGCGGGCAAGAAGCAGTTCCTCATTCCGTACTTCATCGCAGCCCACCCCGGCACCAGCGACGAGGACATGATGCACCTCGCCATCTGGCTCAAGAAGAACGGCTTTCGCGCCGACCAAGTGCAGACCTTCTACCCCAGCACCATGGCCACCGCCACGGCCATGTACCACACGGGTATCAACACCCTCAAGGGCGTGCACCGTGACGAGCGCGGCGAGAAGGTGGACGTGGTGCGTGGCGAGAAGCGCCGGCGCCTGCACAAGGCCTTTCTGCGGTACCACGACCCGGCCAATTGGCCGCTGCTGCGCGAAGCCCTCAAAACCATGGGCCGGGCCGACCTCATCGGCAACGGCAAGCACCACCTGATTCCGACTTTCCAGCCAATGAATACGGGCGGTTGTGGCGCGCGCAAGAACGAAAAGTTCCTCACCATTCCGTCCATGGTGTCTGAGAAAGTGCCGGCCAAGACTGGGCCCAAACCCGGTCAGACACTGACCCAGCACACCGGCCTGCCGCCCCGGGTGACCGGCAACGCCCGGCCCGGGTCGAAAAAGAAGCCGCGCTGAGCGGGCGCCTGCGGCTGGCTTTGCTGCGGCGGGGGCCGGGAATGACCCTGGATGGCGTCTGGTGCGGCGGATGGGCGCATGAAGAAGGGCGCCAATCCCCACGCAGAGGCCCGATGCGGGGGGGGCGAGGCGCTGATCTATGGGTGATGTCCCGTGTTCGCGTGCATCGGCTGCAGCCCTGAGAAGGTGTGAACGAACCCGCCATGCCCGCTCATCCCTCCAAAACACGCCTGCTCGTCGTTACAAATGCTCGCCATAGCCCGAGCTATGGCTGTGCTTTGCGCCTAGATTAGCCGCGTTTTCGCGGTCTGCTCGGGCACGCCGGATTCATTCACACCTTCTGAGCTCAACCCGGAGGAGCGGCTGAACCTAGAAACGGCAGTTGACCGCTTTGTTTCCATTGCCAGGCCGCATGAAATCAACGTTTCAAGGCTTCGATGTTGCTCACCTGATGGGTGAGCGCGCTATGCACCCGCCAGCACCGCGCTCAGGGCGCCATGCGGCGTTGCGCCTCCTTGCGGGCAGGAGCCCGCTGCGTCGTCGCGCCTTGCCTGGCACCCCGATCACGGCACTGACGGGCGCATCCAACTGCCGTTTCTAGGCTGAACGCAGATTTGATTGAAGCATGCGATGGGTAGCAAGGTTTCGGTGCGAACCAAGGCCAAGCTGCGCGCGGCGGCGACTGAACACATGACGATGTTGGAGAACACGCCAGAGCGGGTCAAGAAGTACTTAGGGGACAAGCATGTCGCCTATGCGGCATCATGAATAATCCCCGCCGGATCAATAGATTCAGTGCAGCGCGTGCAGCGGGATGTCGCGCGCTTGTGCCAGCGCCGTCAGCTGCGTGCGGGTCTGGCCTTGCAGGAAGCGGGCGATGGCCGCGTGCGTGGCCGGGTCGCGCAGGTGCTCCATGTCGCCCCGGGCACTCAATCCGGCCGCCTCGCACAGACGCGCGGCAAAGTGCGGCTCCAGCGCAGCCACGGCCACGCGGCCATCCAGGCAAGGGTAGATGCGGTAGCCCGCGTGCGCGCCGCCCACGTCACCCTGTGGCGTGGTTAGGCCCCAGTGCAGCGGCAGGGCCAGCCACTGCGCAGCCTCGGCCAGGCCCACTTCGATGCACACACCCGCACCCTGCGGGGCGCGCGCCAGCAAGGCCTGCAGCACGGCCTCGCTCGCCATCAGCGCGCCTGCCATATCGGCAAACAGCGTGGGCGGCACCTGCGGGCCGGTCAGCAGCCCAGCCTCGGCTTGGTAGGTGAGGTCATGGCCGGGTTCTTCGACGCGCTCGCCCAACGCACCGACGATGCGCACCAGCGACAGGCGCGGGTAACGCGCCTGCAGCGCCTCCCAGCCCAGCCCCAGCTTGACCAGCGCCGAAGGGCGAAAAGACGTGATCAGCACATCGGTGCGCGCCAGTTCAGCGTGCAGCGCGGCCTGGCCTTCGTCCGTCTTGAGGTGGGCGTGTAGCACGCGCACGCCTTGGTGCAGTTCGCCATAGGCCGGCGGGCTGTAAATGCCCATGGGGTCGGCGCTGGGCTGGCCGGGTGCGGGCAGGGGTTCGAGCTTGGTGCACTCAGCCCCCATGCGCGCGCAGCGCAGCAGGGCAGCGGGGCCGGGCAGGTTGAGCGCCAGGCTCAGGATGCGGGTGCCCTGCAGAGGGTGTTGGGGCGTCATGTGATGGGGACTCCGTTAATTGCTATATGTTTAATAGCTGTCAGCGCAATATGGGTGTGCGTTAGAGCCGTTTTTGACTATGAAAAAGCCGCCCGGGGGCGGCTTTGGGGGCTGCGCCACTGTAGCGCTTACATCACCTTGGCGATGGCCTGGCAGACGTAGTCGATGTTCTTGCTGTTGAGCGCGGCCACGCAGATGCGGCCGGTGTCGGTGCCATACACGCCAAATTCGCTGCGCAGGCGCACCATTTGGTCTTTCGTCAGGCCCGAGTAGCTGAACATGCCGATCTGCTCGGTTATGAAAGACATGTCCTTTTGCACACCGGCGGCCTTGAGGCCATCGACCAGCGTCTGGCGCATGGCCTTGATGCGCACGCGCATCTCGCCCAGTTCCTTTTCCCACTGCGCGCGCAGTTCGGGGTTGTTCAGCACCGCAGCCACCACGGCGCCGCCGTGCGTGGGCGGGTTGCTGTAGTTGGTGCGGATGACGATCTTGAGCTGGCTCAGCACGCGGCTCGTTTCTTCCTTGTCGGCGCACAGCACCGACAGGCCGCCCACGCGCTCGCCGTAAAGGCTGAAGCTCTTGCTGAACGAGGTGGAGACAAAGAAGCTCAGACCGGCGGCGACGAACTTCTGGATCACGGCGCCGTCTTCCTGAATGCCGTGGCCGAAGCCCTGGTAGGCCATGTCGAGGAAGGCGGTGAGGCCCTGGGCCTTGACGGCGGCAACCACCGCGTCCCACTGCGCGGGCGTGATGTCGTAGCCCGTGGGGTTATGGCAGCAGGCGTGCAGCACGACGATGGTGCCGGGGGCGGCAGCCTGAAGGCTGGCCAGCATGCCGTCGAAGTTCACACCGCGCTTTTCGGCGTCGTAATAGGCGTAGGTGTCGACCACGAAACCGGCGTTGGTGAACAGGGCCCGGTGGTTTTCCCAGCTGGGGTCGGAGATCAGCACCTTGGCGTCGGGGCTGACCTTCTTCAGGAAGTCGGCGCCAATCTTCAGGCCACCGGTGCCGCCGATGGCCTGCACGGTGGCCACGCGGCCGGATGTGACGGGCTCGGAGTCGGCACCAAAGACCAGGCCCTTGACGGCGTTGTCGTAGGCGACGATGCCGTCGATGGGCAGGTAGCCGCGCGCAGCGGGCTTGTCCATCATGGCCTTTTCAGCAGCCTGCACGCAGGCAAGCAGCGGCAGCTTGCCGTTATCGTCGAAATACACGCCCACGCCCAGGTTGACCTTGTTGGGGTTGGTGTCAGCGTTGAATTGCTCGTTGAGACCCAGGATGGGGTCACGGGGGGCCATTTCGACGGCGGAGAACAGAGACATGGAAAGTCCTTGGAGGGTGAATGTGGCAGGCAAACCCCGGCTGCGGTACGCTGTGAGGTTAACCCTCGGATTTTAGCGGCCCGCGCGGGCCGTGCCCGTACCATGTCCATGCAAGAAGTCATCACCGAGCCCGCCAAGGGACAGTTCGTACGTTTTCCCGGTTCGCCCTTCGAGCTTTACCAGCCCTATCCGCCGGCGGGGGATCAGCCCGTGGCCATTGACAAGCTGGTGGAGGGGGTGAGCGAGGGCGAGGTGTTCCAGACCCTGCTGGGCGTGACGGGCTCGGGCAAGACCTTCACCATGGCCAACGTGATCGCCCGCCTGGGGCGGCCTGCCATCGTGTTTGCCCCCAACAAGACACTGGCCGCCCAGCTCTACAGCGAGTTCCGCGAGTTCTTCCCCAAAAACGCGGTGGAGTACTTCGTCAGCTACTACGACTACTACCAGCCTGAAGCCTACGTGCCCCAGCGCGACCTGTTCATCGAGAAGGACAGCGCCATCAACGAGCACATCGAGCAGATGCGCCTGTCGTGCACCAAGAGCCTGCTGGAGCGCCGCGACGTGGTGATCGTGGCCACGGTCTCGGCCATCTACGGTATCGGTAACCCCGAGAGTTACCACCGCATGGTCATGACGCTGCGGGCGGGCGACAAGCTGGGCCAGCGAGACGCTATCGCCCAGCTGGTGCGCATGCAGTACCAGCGCAACGACATGGATTTCTCGCGCGGCAATTTCCGCGTGCGGGGCGACACCATCGATGTGTTTCCGGCCGAGCACTCGGAGCTGGCCCTGCGCATCGAGCTGTTTGACGACGAGATCGAGAGCCTGCAGCTTTTCGACCCGCTCACCGGCCGGGTGCGCCAGAGCATCCCGCGCTTCACCGTCTATCCCAGCAGCCACTACGTGACGCCGCGCGACCAGGTGCTGCTGGCGGTGGAGGCCATCAAGCTGGAGCTGGCCGAGCGCCTCAAGCAGTTTCTGCAGGAGGGCAAGCTGGTGGAGGCGCAGCGCCTGGAGCAGCGCACGCGCTTCGACCTGGAGATGCTCAGCGAGGTGGGGCATTGCAAGGGCATCGAGAATTATTCGCGCCACCTCTCGGGTACGGCTGCGGGCGAACCGCCGAGCACGTTGACCGACTACCTGCCGCGCGACGCGCTGATGTTCCTGGACGAGAGCCACCAGATGATCGGCCAGCTCAACGCCATGTACAACGGCGACCGTTCGCGCAAGACCACGCTGGTCGAATATGGCTTTCGCCTGCCCAGCGCACTGGACAACCGGCCACTCAAGTTCGAGGAATTCGAGCGCCGCATGCGCCAGGTGGTGTTTGTGTCGGCCACGCCGGCCGATTATGAAAAGCAGCACGCCGGCCAGGTGGTCGAGCAGGTGGTGCGGCCCACGGGCCTGGTCGATCCGCTGGTCGAGGTGCGGCCCGCCACCCACCAGGTGGACGATGTGCTGCAGGAAATCCGCATCCGATCCGACCTGCACGAGCGTGTGCTCGTGACCACGCTGACCAAGCGCATGGCCGAGCAGCTCACCGATTACCTCACCGACAACGGCGTGAAGGTGCGCTACCTGCACAGCGATGTGGACACGGTGGAGCGCGTCGAGATCATCCGCGACCTGCGGCTGGGCGCCTTCGATGTGCTGGTGGGCATCAACCTGCTGCGGGAGGGGTTGGACATCCCCGAGGTCTCGCTCGTGGCCGTGCTCGATGCCGACAAGGAGGGCTTTCTGCGTTCGGAGCGCAGCCTGATCCAGACCATCGGCCGCGCGGCGCGCAACCTCTCCGGCAAGGCCATCCTCTATGCCGACCGCGTGACCGACTCCATGGCGCGTGCCATTGGCGAGACCGAACGGCGGCGCGCGCGGCAGATTGCTTTCAACGAAGCGCACGGCATCACGCCGCGCAGCATCGTCAAGCAGGTGCGTGACCTGATCGATGGCGTCTACAGCGAGAAGGCCGGCAAGGACGCCGAACGCCTGGAGCAGGAGGCGCTGCAGCGCGCCAAGGCCGAGGACATGTCGGAGAAAGACATGGCCCGTGAAATCAAGCGTCTGGAGAAGCAGATGCTTGAACACGCGCGCAACCTGGAATTCGAGCAGGCGGCGCGGGTGCGCGACCAGCTGACGCGGCTCAAGGACCTGGCCTTCGGCGCGCATGGTTCCGACAATATCCCTTCGCCAGACTAGGAATGCAGGTTTATTGCAACTTGCTCGGTGCAATCGCGACTGGCGAGTTTGTTTACCCGACAAATTTAATAAGGATTGTGCTACAATGCGCTTACAAAAGAACAACAACCCTCGATGAAGGGCCTGGCGCCAAGGTGCGGCAGGTATGGGCGGAGACGGTGTCCTGGTGGCCATGAACCATTCAGGCGATTCATGAACCAACAAGCCTAACTTAGGAGCTTGCGATGCGTCTCACTACCAAAGGCCGTTTTGCGGTCACCGCCATGATTGACCTGGCCCTGCGCCAGAACAACGGCCCTGTCACCCTGGCAGCCATCAGTCAGCGCCAGCGCATCTCGCTGTCGTACCTTGAGCAGCTGTTTGGTAAGCTGCGGCGCCACGAGCTGGTGGAATCGACCCGCGGCCCGGGCGGCGGCTACACGCTGGCCCGCAAGGCGGCCGATATCACCATCGCTGACATCATCGTTTCGGTGGACGAGCCGATCGATGCCACGCAGTGCGGCGGCAAGGAAAACTGCCTGGGAGACTCCGGCCGTTGCATGACGCACGACCTGTGGGCCACGCTGAACCAGCGCGTGGTGGAGTTTCTCGATTCCGTCACCCTGCAGAAGCTGGTGGACGAGCAACTCGCCAAGGGTCTGCAGATCGAGGAAAAGCCCATGGTTCGCCGTGCCATTTCCACCACGCCCGTGGTCAAGCCCATCCGCGTGAACGCGCCCAACTCGGTTTTTGCCCTGGGCAACGTGTTCGCCAAGTCCTGAAGACCCTGACAGAGAAGCGGGTGGCTGTGCGCCTAGCGGCGTGCAGCGCTCGTTTGCGGCAAGCTATCGCTTCCGTATTGCAATTGCCAGCCCGTATATCCGACCGAGCCAGCCATGGACATGACTCCGCATTTCCCCATCTATCTTGATTACGGCGCCACCACGCCGGTCGATCCACGCGTCGTGGACGCGATGATCCCGTGGTTGCGTGAGCATTTCGGCAACCCTGCCTCGCGCAGCCATGCCTGGGGCTGGGAGGCCGAAGAAGCGGTCGAGAAAGCCCGTACCCAGGTGGCAGAACTGATTGGCGCCGACCCGCGCGAGATCGTCTGGACCAGCGGCGCCACCGAATCCAACAACCTGGCCATCAAGGGCGCAGGCCATTTCTACAAGGGCAAGGGCAAGCACCTGATCACGGTGAAGACCGAGCACAAGGCGGTGCTGGACACCATGCGCGAAATGGAGCGCCAGGGTTTCGAGGTGAGCTATCTGGATGTCAAACCCGATGGTCTGCTCGATTTCGAAGTGCTCAAGGCCGCGATCCGTCCCGACACCATCCTGATCAGCGTGATGTTCGTGAACAACGAAATCGGCGTGATCCAGGACATCCCGGCCATTGGCGCCTTGTGCCGGGAGAAGGGCATCATTTTCCATGTGGACGCCGCTCAGGCCACCGGCAAGATCGCCATCGACATGGCGAGCCTGCCCGTCGATCTCATGAGCCTGGCATCGCACAAGACCTATGGCCCCAAAGGCATCGGCGCGCTGTACGTGCGCCGCAAGCCGCGCGTGCGCCTGGAGGCGCAGATGCACGGCGGCGGCCATGAGCGCGGCATGCGTTCGGGCACGCTTCCCACGCACCAGATCGTCGGCATGGGTGAGGCCTTCCGCATTGCCCGCGATGAAATGGTCCAGGAACAGGAAAAGGCGCGGCGCCTGCAAAAGCGCCTGCTCGACGGCCTGACGGACATGGAGCAGGTCTTCATCAACGGCGACATGCAGCAGCGGGTGCCGCACAACCTCAACATCAGTTTCAACTACGTCGAGGGTGAGTCGCTCATCATGGGCATCAAGGGTCTGGCCGTGTCATCGGGCTCGGCCTGCACCTCGGCCAGCCTGGAGCCCAGCTACGTGCTGCGCGCCCTGGGCCGCAGCGACGAGCTGGCGCACAGCAGCCTTCGCATGACCATCGGCCGCTTTACCACCGACGAAGAGATCGACTACGCCATCGCCACGATCCGCGAAAACGTGGAAAAGCTGCGCGAACTCAGCCCCCTGTGGGAAATGTACAAGGATGGTGTGGACTTGAGCACCATCCAGTGGGCCGCGCACTGAGCACGCGGTCCCGAACTTCCGAATCAAAGAGGTAAACACCATGGCTTACTCTGAAAAAGTGATTGACCATTACGAAAACCCGCGCAACGTGGGTTCGTTTGACAAGGGCGACGACTCGGTGGGCACCGGCATGGTGGGCGCACCGGCCTGTGGCGACGTCATGAAGCTGCAGATCAAGGTCAACCCCGAGACCGGCGTGATCGAGGATGCGCGCTTCAAGACCTACGGCTGCGGTTCGGCCATCGCTTCGTCGTCGCTGGTGACCGAATGGGTCAAGGGCAAGACGCTGGACGAAGCGGCAGCACTGAAGAACAGCGAGATCGCAGAGGAGCTGGCCCTGCCGCCCGTCAAGATTCACTGCTCCATCCTGGCTGAGGACGCCATCAAGGCCGCCGTCAACGACTACAAGACCAAACACGGCACTGCAGCTGCCGCCTGAAATCATGGCAATTTCCCTGACCGAAGCGGCAGCCCGGCATGTCAGCCGTTACCTGTCGCGGCGTGGCAAGGGCCTCGGAGTGCGTCTGGGCGTCAAGACCAGCGGCTGTTCGGGCCTGGCTTACAAACTGGAATATGTGGACGAGGCCGAGCCCGAGGACATCATCTTCGAGCAGCATGGCGTGAAGGTGCTGATCGACCCGAAAAGCCTGGCCTATATCGACGGCACGGAGCTGGATTTTGTGCGCGAGGGCCTGAACGAAGGCTTCAAATTCAGCAATCCGAACGAGCGCGACCGCTGTGGCTGCGGTGAGAGTTTCCGGATCTGATGACTTCCGCCCTGTGCCATTCGAAACCGCCATCGCGCACCGTGCTGGCGGTTTTTTGCTGATATGAACCTGCAATCCGACGATTTTGAGCTGTTTGGCGTGCCGCGCCGCTTTGCGCAGGAGCGCAGTGCTCTGGACGCGCGCTGGAAGGAACTGCAGCGCGAAGCCCACCCCGATCGCCACGCGGCCAGCGGGGCCGCCGCCCAGCGCCAGGCCATGCAATGGTCCGTGCGCATCAACGAGGCGTACCAGCGCATCAAGGACCCGATGCCCCGGGCGGCCTATCTGTGCGAGCTGCACGGCGCTCCCATCCGCGCCGAGGACAACACGGCCATGCCGGGCGATTTCCTGATGCAGCAGATGGAGTGGCGCGAGGCGCTGGAAGAGGCCGATAGTCTGGTGCAAGTGGAGGCGCTGGAGGACCAGGTCAGGCAGGCGCGTCACGTGGCCCTGGAGCGCTGCGCCGATCTCATCGACCAGCAACAGGACTTTGCCGGTGCTGCCCGCCAGGTCAGAGCCCTCATGTTCATTGCGCGATTTGCACTCGACATCGAACGCCGCTTGGAGCAACTGGGACAATAGCGCCCCGACACACCGCATTTGCGTGCCTTGCGCGTGCAGGCACAGACCCCGATACGACAGGAACCCATGGCGCTGCTGCAGATTTCCGAACCCGGCCAGTCCCCCAACCCCCACCAACGGCGCATTGCCGTGGGCATTGACCTGGGAACCACGCATTCGCTGGTGGCAGCCGTGCGCAATGGCGTGGCCGAGTGCCTGCCCGACGGCGAAGGCCGTGTGTTGCTGCCGTCCGTGGTGCGCTACCTGGCCGGAGGAGGGCGCCAGATCGGCCACGACGCCACGCAGGCGCTGCACACCGATGCGCGCAACACCATTGCATCGGTCAAGCGGTTCATGGGCCGGGGCCTGGCCGACATCGCCCAGGCCGGCAAGCTGCCCTACGACCTGGTGGGCAACGGCACGGACCGTGGCATGGTGAGCATCGAGACGGTGGGCGGCGTCAAGTCGCCGGTGGAAGTGAGTGCCGAGATTCTGGCCACGCTGCGCTACCGCGCCGAAGATACTTTCAACGACGACCTNNGCCGGCATCCATCTGTTGCGCCTCATCAACGAGCCCACGGCCGCCGCCATCGCCTATGGTCTGGACAACGCCAGCGAGGGCATCTATGCCGTTTATGACCTGGGTGGCGGCACCTTTGACCTTTCCATCCTGCGGCTGACGCAAGGCGTATTCGAGGTGCTGGCCACAGGGGGCGATTCCGCCCTGGGCGGTGATGACTATGACGCCGCACTGGCCGACTGGGTGCTGACCCAGCTGGGGCTGGAGGCCCATACGCCTGCCGACAAGGCGGCTGCCCGCCTCGCGGCGCGGGCCTGCAAGGAAGCCCTGACTGCTGCTGAAATGGTAGCTTTCAGCGCAAT
>DMZZ01000267.1:0-4320 GCA_003484805.1 Comamonadaceae bacterium
ACTTCTCTCAGGGTCATGCTTTGCTCGTCGCTGGCCCCGGCGATGGCATTCAGGCCGTCGGCCACCTCGCGCACCCCCTGCACCACTGTGCGCAGATGGTTCTTGACGGCATCCGTGCGTGCCACCCCCGTGTCCACCTGGCTCCCGGCGCGCTCGATCAGGGCACGGATCTCGCGGGCCGAAGTGGCACTGCGCTGCGCCAGGGTGCGCACCTCGCTGGCCACCACGGCAAAGCCCCGCCCGCTCTCTCCGGCCCGCGCTGCCTCCACCGCGGCGTTGAGCGCCAGGATGTTGGTCTGGAAAGCAATGCCATCGATCACATTGACGATTTCGCCCATGCGCCGCGAACCTGTGGCGATTTCGCCCATCGCGGACACGGCGGTCTCCATGGCCCCGGCGCCTGCATCCACCTCGGCACGGACACGGCGCGTGAGCGCATCCACTTCCTTGGCCCGCTGCGCCGTGGCCTGTACCGATTCACTGAGCGCCACGATGCTGGCGCTGGCCTGCTCCAGGCTGGCGGCCTGGGCCTCGGTGCGCTGCGACAGGTCCTGCATGCTCTCGGTCAGGGACGTACCGGCCTGGGCCACGTGCACCGCCTGGTTGCGCACGATTCCCACCAGGCCTGAAAAGTTTTCGTTCATGGATTCGAGATACTGCCCGGCCTGCGCCAGTTCGCCCCGGCCGGGCACCAGCACGGCCTGAGACAGATCGCCCCGCGCATTGTTGCGGGCGATGCGGGCCAGCGCCCCGACCTGCAGCAGCAGTTCGCGGGCACATCCGGCGAACAGGTACAGCAGCACACACCACAGCGCAGCGCCCAGCGCCAGCCACAGCTGCACGCCGCCCCAGGCTACCGCGATGGCGAGGGGAGCCAACGCCAGCAAAAGGCCGCCCAGCAAGGCGAGCCGGACGTGCAGGCCCAGAGGGCGCAACAGCCAGGTCGCCGGGAGAAAGGCAAGATCAAGGATTCGCATGGGCCGCCCGCATCAGGTTGATGGCGGGCTGGCTCCCGCGCGCACTGCTTCACTCCACCACGGCGGCAGCCTTGCCAGATCTGTCACGAGGGCGCGGACCGTGGAGCGTGTTCCAGGACCTGCGTACAGGCCCAGGGGCGCAAGCCTAAAGGACGGCTCGCCAAATGGGAACCGCAGCCCGTGGATGTTTTTTCAAACGCACACGGAACAATCTTCAGGGCGGGACTTTCCCTAACCCCGGACGGAGGTTCATCCCCCGGTCACGGGCGGGAAGAACGCCACTTCCGCCCCTTCCACAAGGGCGGCAGACTCGTCACTGAGCATCTGGTCGAGCGCCATGCGCACGGCCCGGCCTCGCGCCAGGCTGGCGGCATACGGGCCGCCGCGCGCGATGAGTTCGTCGCGCAGTGCTCCCAGCGTCGTGGCGGCGGTTTCGACCGCCTCGCTGCCTTGCCCCACGGCCTCGCGGATGGAGGCGAAATAGCGCACGGTAATCTTGCTCACATCAACTCCGAGAACGGGATGAAACGCACGGTGTCGCCGTGCGCAATGGTCTGGCCCGCCGGGTGGTCGACCACACCATCGCCCCAGACGGTGGAGGTGAGCACGCCCGAGCCCTGGTGCGGGAACAGGTCCAGCCCGCCAGCGGCATTGTGGCGCACACGCAAAAATTCGCGGCGTTTTTCGGGTTTAGGCCAATGGAAATGGGCGCTGGCAGCTACGGATTTGGGAGCAACATCCGGCACCCCCTGCAGGCGCAGCAGGAAAGGCCGCACGAGCATGAGGAAGGTGATGAAGCTGGACACCGGGTTGCCAGGCAGCCCGATGAAATGCGCGCCGCCCACCCGGCCGCAAGCAAACGGCTTGCCGGGCTTGATGGCGATCTGCCAGAGGTCCAGGCGGCCCAGCTGCTGCACGGCGGGCTTGACATGGTCTTCCTCGCCGACCGACACGCCGCCGCTGGTAAGGACCACATCGTGGCGGCCGCTGGCGCTGCGCAGGGCCTCCACAGTGGCCTCACGCTGGTCGGGCAGGTTGCCGCAGTCGGTGACCTCGCAGCCCAGCCGCTGCAGCAGGGTGCGCAGGAAGAAGCGGTTGCTGTTGTAGATGGCACCGGGCGGCAGGCTTTCGGGCGCCACGGTGCCCGGCATGACCAGTTCGTCGCCGGTGCAGAACAAGGCCACACGCGGGCGGCGTGCCACCGGCAGGCGGGCCAGACCGATGCTGGCTGCCAGCCCCAGCGCGGCGGGGGTCAGGCGCGTGCCGGCGCGCAACACCACGGCACCCTGGGCGATGTCTTCGCCCGCGCGGCGGATGTTCTGGCCTGCGCGGGGCACGGCTTGCACGCGCACCGTGCCATCGTCCTGCGCCACGCAGTCTTCCTGCATGACCACGGCGTCGGCGCCGAGCGGCACGGGTGCGCCGGTGAAGATGCGCGCGGCGGTGCCGCTCTGCAGGGGCTCCCCCACGCTGCCTGCGGCGATGCGCTGCGACACCGGCAGCGCGGTGCCTGCGGCGGCCACATCGGCGCAGCGCAGGGCATAGCCGTCCATGGCGCTGTTGTCGAACGCGGGCACCTGCAGGGCCGACACGATGTCCTGTGCCAGCACACGGCCGTCGGCATCGAAGGTCGAAACCTCCTCCTGCGCGAGCGGGGCTGCAGCCTGGGCCAGCAACGCGGCCAGCGCCTCGTCCAGCGTCATGAGCGGCGGGCGGCTCACAGCAGGCCTCCGTGCAGGTCCCAGTGGTATTCAAAGCGCTCGCCCTGCGCCAGCAGCCACTGCGCCACCTGCGCGGGCTGGTTCAGGTCGAGCACCGGCAGCTGTGTGGGCACAGGCAGGCGGTCCGGCGCATCGGTGGCCACGGCGGCGACAAAATCGTCATCGGGGTAGCGCACGGGGCGCTCAGGCTGGCCCGGCTCGGGGGCGCGCCAGACCTCGATCTTGAGCAGGTCGCTTTCCTTGAAGCCTTCCACCAGCACCCAGTCCACCCCTTCATACAGCTCGGCCAGCATCTGGTGCACGGTCATCTGCGCGGGCTGCTCGAATTCGCGCACCAGCGCCAGGCGCCGGTCGGAGGCAATCACGACCTCGAAGGCGCCGGCCTCGCGGTGGCGGTGCGAATCCTTGCCGGGGTGGTCGATGTCGAAGCGGTGGTGGGCGTGCTTGACCACCGACACCCGCAAGCCCTGCTGACGCAGCAAGGGAATGATCTGCTCGATCAGCGTCGTCTTGCCGGAGTTGGAATACCCGGCAAAGCATGCAACCTTCATCCGTCAGCCCTTCATTTGCTATCGTTTAAATAGCTACCAGCGCCTACTGGGTGTGCGTAAAAGCCAATTTTATTGACAATGCCGCTCGATATAGGCCTGAACCTGCCGCACGTCGGCGGGCATGACCTGCACGCGCTTGGGCAGGTCCTCGATGTCGGCGAACTTGGGCGGGCGCTCGGGCGCATGGCCCAGGGCCTCTTGAATGGTCTCGGCAAACTTGATGGGCAGGGCGGTTTCCAGCACGATCATGGGCACGCTGGCGTCGCCCCGGTGCTCGCGCGCCACCTTCACGCCGTCGGCGGTGTGGGTGTCGATGGTCACGCCATGGCGCTGGAAGGTGTCGCGGATGGTGGCCAGGCGATCGGCGTGCGTGCTCTTGCCGCTCTCGAAACCGTACTTGGTGGCTGCGTCAGCGAAGTGCGGGTCCTGGCTCAGGTCGAACCGGCCTTGCGTGGACAGCGCATCACCGAACAGCGCCTTGGTCCGGGCCGCATCGCGGCCCAGCAGGTCGAACACGAAGCGCTCGAAGTTGCTGGCCTTGCTGATGTCCATCGAGGGGCTCGACGTTTCGTGCGTGTCGGCGCTGCCGCGCACGCGGTACACGCCGGTGCGGAAGAACTCGTCGAGCACGTCGTTCTCGTTCGTCGCCACCACCAGCCTGGCAATCGGCAGACCCATGCTGCGCGCCACATGGCCCGCGCAGACGTTGCCGAAGTTGCCCGACGGCACGGTGAAGCTCACCTTCTGGTCATTCGTCTCGGTGGCCTGCACGTAGCCCGCGAAGTAGTACACCACCTGCGCCAGCAGACGCGCCCAGTTGATGGAGTTGACGGTGCCGATCTTGTACTTGCGCTTGAAGTCGAGGTCGTTGCTGACCGCCTTGACAATGTCCTGGCAGTCGTCGAACACGCCTTCGATGGCGATGTTGTGGATGTTCTCGTCCTGCAGGCTGAACATCTGCGCCTGCTGAAAGGCACTCATGCGACCGTGCGGGCTGGTCATGAAGACGCGCACGCCCTGCTTGACGCGCATGGCGTATTCGGCCGCGCTGCCGGTGTCGCCGGAAGTCGC
>DMZZ01000308.1:0-7684 GCA_003484805.1 Comamonadaceae bacterium
AGTTGCGGCGGATGTAGCTGATGATCGCCTC
The DNA here is from genome assembly GCA_003484805.1 of Comamonadaceae bacterium. Taxonomy (GTDB): domain Bacteria; phylum Pseudomonadota; class Gammaproteobacteria; order Burkholderiales; family Burkholderiaceae_C; genus Simplicispira. The sequence continues at coordinate 32 of DMZZ01000308.1, forward strand.
GTCGAACTTGTCGCCGCCCACGCGCACGCTGCCCTTGTAGACCATGCCGCCGAGCGAGATCACGCCCACTTCGGTGGTGCCGCCACCGATGTCCACGACCATGGAGCCGGAAGCCTCGGACACCGGCAGGCCCGCGCCGATGCCGGCGGNNCAATGAGGTAGACCGCCGTGGCACCTGCGGCCTCGGCCGCGTCCTTGATGGCGCGGCGCTCGACCTGGGTGGAACCGCAGGGCACACAGATGATGATGCGCGGGCTGGGCGTGAGCAGGGTGCGCGGGTGCACCATCTTGATGAACTGCTTGATCATCTGCTCGGTGATGACGAAGTCGGCGATCACGCCATCCTTCATAGGGCGGATGGCCTCGATGTTGCCGGGCACCTTGCCCAGCATGGCCTTGGCCTCGCGGCCCACGGCCTGGATGACCTTCTTGCCGTGCGGACCGCTTTCATGGCGGATCGCCACCACGGAGGGCTCATCGAGCACCAGGCCTTTGCCTCGCGCGAAAATCAGGGTGTTGGCGGTGCCAAGGTCAATGGCAAGATCGGTGGAAAAGTACCGACGGAAAGCTCCGAACATTCAAAAATCCTCTCGGGCACGACAAGCGCTTCGGCCTGCCATCGCCGGTTTTGTGGGGTCTAATCTGTCTCTTTTGCATGCAACGTCCCGCTGTTTGCAGTGGTTTGCGGCAAAGGCGGGATAATAACGCATCCCCTGTGAATAACTTCTGCCGCAATCCCTGCTTGCGAAGCTTTACATCCGGTTTCCGACCCATTTCCCTCCTATGGCACTGACATCCCAGGACATCGGCCGCATCGCCCATCTGGCGCGGCTTGAACTCAGCCCCAATGAAGGTGAGCGCATGCTCATGCAGTTGAACGGTTTTTTCGACATCGTGGAAAAAATGCGGGCTGTGGATACCCAGGGCATCGAACCCCTGGCGCACCCGGTCGCCACCATCCAGGACATCGCCCTGCGCCTGCGCGACGACGTGGCCAGCGAGCCCGACCAGCGCGAAGCCAACCAGAAAAGCGCACCGGCCGTCGAGCGCGGCCTGTTCCTGGTTCCCAAAGTGATCGAGTGAGCCCCGCATGACCCGCACCGCATTGCATGACCTGGGCGTGGCCCAGCTCGCCACCGAACTGCGCCACCGCCGCGTCTCCGCCGTCGAGGCCGCCCAGCATTTCCTGGCCCGCGCCAGCGCCCACCAGCACCTGGGCGCCTATGTGGCGCTGAACGAAGAAGCCACCCTGGCCCAGGCGCGCGCCGCCGATGCCCGCATCGCTGCCGGTACCGCAGGCGCGCTGGAAGGCGTGCCGCTGGCGCACAAAGACATCTTCGTCACGCGCGACTTTCCGACCACGGCCGGCTCGAAGATGCTGGCCGGTTACCAGTCGCCGTTCGACGCCACCGTGGTCACGCGCCTGGCGGCAGCCGGTGCCGTCACGCTGGGCAAGCTCAACTGCGACGAGTTCGCCATGGGCTCGGCCAACGAGAACTCGGCCGTTGCCCCGGTGGGCTTCGACGCCCCCACCCCCGTGCACAACCCCTGGGACACCACGCGCATCCCCGGCGGCTCGTCGGGCGGCAGCGCCGTGGCCGTGGCCGCGCGCCTGGCGCCCGCCGTGACCGGCACCGACACCGGTGGCTCGATCCGCCAGCCGGCCTCGTTTTGCGGCATCACCGGCATCAAGCCAACCTATGGGCGCGCCAGCCGCTACGGCATGGTGGCGTTTGCCTCCAGCCTCGATCAGGCCGGCCCCATGGCCCGCTCGGCCGAAGACTGCGCGCTGCTGCTGTCCGCCATGTGCGGCCCCGACCCCGACCGCGATTCAACTTCGCTCGACCTGCCTGCAGAAGACTTCAGCCTTTCGCTGAATGGCTCTCTGGACGGCCTGCGCATCGGCATTCCGGCCGAATTTTTTGGCGACGGCCTGGCGCCCGACGTGCGCGCTGCCGTCGATGGCGCGCTGAAGGAATATGAAAAGCTCGGCGCCACGCTGGTGCCCATCAGCCTGCCGCGCACCGAGCTGTCGATTCCGGTGTACTACATCATCGCCCCGGCCGAGGCCTCGTCCAACCTCTCGCGCTTTGACGGCGTGAAGTTCGGCCACCGCGCCAAGGACTACACCGATCTGCTGAGCATGTACCAGCAGACGCGCGCCGAGGGCTTTGGCGACGAGGTCAAGCGCCGCATCATGATTGGCGCCTATGTGCTCTCGCACGGCTACTACGACGCCTATTACCTGCAGGCGCAAAAGATCCGCCGCATGATCGCCGACGACTTCCAGAACGCGTTCAAGAACTGCGACCTGATCGCCGGCCCCGTGGCACCCACCGTGGCCTGGAAGCTCGGTGAGCATGGCAGCGATCCGCTGGCCGACTACCTGGCCGACATCTTCACGCTGCCCGCATCGCTGGCCGGCCTGCCCGGCATGAGCGTGCCTGCGGGCTTTGGCGAAGGCGGCATGCCGGTGGGCCTGCAGCTCATCGGCAACTACTTCAAAGAAGCCGCGCTGCTGCAGACCGCGCACGCTTTCCAGCAGGCCACCGACTGGCACCTGAAGACGCCGGATGGGTTCTGACATGCACGACTACGCGGACGCGGCAGAACGACATTTTCTCAGTGCAGATGCAGTGCGTACTGCACACCCTGCGACTGCAAGCCATTGTTACGGGATTGCTGCGGAGTGCGTTCTCAAGGCGTTGATGAGCAATCTTCAACCCCAAGTCAATCGGGTTTCTGGAAAGCACATCGGTGCCAGTCTGTGGGCCGAGTTCGCGAACCACCAAACACTGCAAACGCATCCCAGCCGTGTCGCAGGTGCCATCAAGTATCAAAGTGGATTCAATGGCTGGGACATCGGGCAGCGCTACCTGAGCCGGATGAGTGCTGAATTTGCCGGGGCTAAGGTCTCTGCGCAACATCAAAGTGCACGGGGTTTGTTGGGGCTTTTGCAGTTGGTGCAGAGGGGATTAGCATGACGATTGATCTTTACCTCAAGACACAAGATCGAATCAACGCCATCCGAGGCGCTCTTGAAGCGCACAAAAATGATTGGTGCCAGTACCTCCAGCTCTTCAGCGCTCCGTTCAACTCGCTTCTCGTGATCCGAGATTGGCAAGGTCGAATTCATATCGGAGTGCCTGGAAACAAGAAGTTTGACAAACTCCCCGAGGCTTCTCGGCCTGCCATGCGCACTGCGAGAAGTGCATTGGAAACTGCTGCGGGAGTTCTCTTGTTCGATCCGAACGGATTTGTATACCAAGACGAGCTGTTCGACGCGGAAGCTCTTTGGGCCAGCGCTGACAAGGTGCTTTGGGAGGAACTTGACCCTCTTCCCGCATATTGGATTGAGCGGCAAGCAAAAGAGAAGATATGGACTCAATCCCCACTCCCTGTTGATGGAGCGCATCCTCTACGTATCGTTTACTTCGGTATCAAAGGAGGCGTTGGCCGTAGTAGTGCGTTGCTTGCATCGGCCTATCACTTGCTGGGTCAGGGCAAGAAGGTGTTGGTTCTAGACGCGGACTTTGAGTCCCCAGGGGTTTCGGCGACCCTATTGGCTGACAACCTGCGACCTGACTATGGCTTGCTGGACTGGTTTGCACTTGATGGGCTACGCTCAGACTTAGCAGATGAGCTTATCGGTAGTGCACGTCTGTACGAGCGAAGCGGTCTAGATGCAAGCGTGGTCGGCGAGGGCACAGTGTGGGTTGCCCCCTCTTTTGGGAGAGAGACACAAGACTATGTGGGTAAGCTGGGACGTCTTTATCAAGATGTCGCCGAGCAAGGCTACGTTCAACGGTTCAAGAAGCTTCTGATGTGCCTCGAGGCTCAGCTAACTCCTGATGTGGTTTTGATCGACTCTCGCGCCGGGATCGACGACACAGCCGCTGTTGCACTGACGCAGTTGGACGCGCACGGACTTTTGTTCGCCACTCATGGACGCGCCACTTGGACTGCTTACGAGCATTTGTTTAAGCATTGGCAGCACTTTGCTAACTTGCAGGAAGGGGGCGAAGACTTCCGATCGAGGCTGCATGTGGTCAGTGCCTTGACACCTGTCGATACGGCGTACGACAAGGCATTTCTAGATGCCAGCTACCGCTTGTTTTTGGAGCATCTTTATGAGGAGCTCAGACCCGATCAGATGGAGGGCGATGGCTTCAACTACGGAGCGGATGATCCTGATGCGCCTCACCGACCGTGGCGCGTTCGCTGGGACGATGTGCTGCGGCACTTCGACCCTATCCAAAACCCCGCACAGCTGGATGCTGCTGTGTTCGAAAAAGCGTTTGGCGATCTGAAGCAACTCCTGGATAAACTGCTTGCAGCTGAGGGCCTTGATCATGAATAGCCAGGAAGCTACTCAGCTGAGAGCCGAGTTGTTAAATGTGGCTCAGAACTGGCGGTCTGAAGACAAGCCGACGCAGCCGACAGACATCTTCTTTCCACCAGCACATGTCCGAGCATTGGCATTGGATCGACCTCTAGTGATCGGAATGCGTGGTGCTGGCAAGTCGTTCTGGAGTGAGGCACTGACCAACGAAAGCCTGCGACCCGCCTTGTCCAAAGTGGTCAAGGGGTTTAACAAGTTGCGGTTTGTTGGATCTATTCGTTGGGATGAAGCTGCCTTTTCGACACGCTTGCCAGACAGAACTCATCTGGAAAAACTGCAAGGCTCTCTTGAGCCTCGTGTACTCTGGCTAGCCTTGGTGTTGAATGAGTTGCGGTCTCTATGTGAGGCGAGAGGTGTTGTTGTTGGTATGCCCAACCCCACCAGCGATGGCGGCTGGACAGAGGCGCTGCTGTGGGCCGGTAGTAACCGAGACGCGCTCACACGTTCGCTGGAACAGATCAACTTGACCCTGTCGCAGTCCGGCGAAGTGGCGCTCGTGGTTTTTGATGCGCTAGATCGGATGCAAGGGCAACTGGCGCACAGCGTTGACTACTTGCGTGGGTTGCTGCAGCTCCTGTTGGACACTCGACAGCTCAAGGGCTTGCGGTTCAAGGTCTTTTTGCGGGAAGACATGACCAATATGCCTAACGTACTGTCGTTTCCCGATGCCTCTAAGTTGGTCAACGAAGCAGTTCATCTCAAATGGACCAGAGAGGACATCTATGCATTGCATTGGCATAAGCTCGCACAGGGGAGCCAAGGGTTTCAAAAACTCTTGAGCGATACATTTGGTCCGCCACAGCTTCAACTCAGTGATGGTTATTGGCATGAGGTGCTCGTTCAATCGTCTCCTGATGCAGGAAAACTAACCGAGTTCCTGAAGCTTATTGCTCCCCCGTATATGGGCAGCAGCCCGACCAAAGGGCACGTGTACACATGGTGGTACAAGCACTTGGCAGACGGCAAAGATCGAGTCAGTCCTCGCACGTTTGCCGCTTCCCTCAAAGAGGCTCTCCAAGCGTCTCAAAGGCCGAACTCTGTGTCGGTACTGATGCCGGCTGGTATTCAAAACGGTGTGCGAGCGGCCAGTGACGCGCGAGTGGAGGAGTTGAAAGAAGACTACTTCTGGGTGGGCACGGCGCTGGCAGCGTTCAATGACCGATCCACACCGATTTCCGTTAAAGAGATCTACGGGGTGTGGAGCATCGGGGTAGATGGAACGCCAACACCTCGTTTAATCAGCGAGCAATGTTCCGCCAAAAATGTGTTCGTGCCCTGGGACGAGGGCGACAGGCTTACTTCCAATAGCCAAAAGCTCCGGGACACCTTGGTGGAGCTTGGCATCTTGATACTCCGCGATGACGACACCAGACTGGATATGCCCGACATCTATCGTTTAGGGTACCGCATCCGTAAGCGTGGCGGTGTGTCTCCACGCAAATGAAGACAGTTAAATTTCAAGAATGACAAAGCAAGCACTTATCCACGGTTACGAAGTCGTCATCGGCTTCGAGACCCACACCCAGCTGGCCACGAAGAGCAAGATCTTCAGCCGCGCCAGCACCGCCTTCGGCGCCGAGCCCAACACCCAGGCCTGCGCCGTGGACCTGGCCCTGCCCGGCACCCTGCCCGTGATGAACCGCGAGGCGGTGGCCTGCGCCATCAAGCTGGGGCTCGCCCTGGGCAGCACAATCGCGCCCAGGAGCATCTTCGCGCGCAAGAACTACTTCTACCCGGACCTGCCCAAGGGCTACCAGATCAGCCAGTTCGAGATTCCCGTGGTGCAGGGGGGCGAGGTGTCGTTCTACCTGGGCGACGAGCCCAAGACGGTGCGTCTGGTGCGCGCCCACCTGGAGGAAGACGCAGGCAAGTCGCTGCACGAAGAATTCCACGGCATGAGCGGCATCGACCTGAACCGCGCCGGCACGCCGCTGCTGGAGATCGTGACCGAGCCCGACATGCGCTCCAGCGAAGAGGCGGTGGCCTACGCGCGCGAGCTGCACAAGATCGTCACCTGGATCGGCATCTGCGACGGCAACATGCAGGAAGGGAGCTTTCGCTGCGACGCCAACGTCTCCGTGCGCAAGCCCGGCCAGCCGCTGGGCACGCGCCGCGAGATCAAGAACCTCAACAGCTTCAAGTTCATGCAGCAGGCGATCGACTACGAGATCCGCTGGCAGATCGAGGAGATCGAGGACGGCCGCGCCATCGAGCAGGCCACGGTGCTGTTCAACCCCGACACGGGCGAGACGCGCGCCATGCGCACCAAGGAAGACGCGGCCGACTACCGCTACTTCCCCGACCCCGACCTGCCGCCGCTGGTGATCGCACCCGAGTGGGTGGAGGCCACGCGCGCGCAGATGCCCGAGCTGCCCCGCGCCATGGCGGCGCGCTTCGTGCAGGACTACGGCCTGCCCGAATACGACGCCACCACGCTCACGCAGAGCAAGGCCATGGCGGCCTACTTTGAAGCCGCGGCCCAGGCCAGCGGTCAGGCCAAGCTGGCCAGCAACTGGATCATGGGTGAAATCTCGCGGCGCCTGAACGCGGGCGAATCCGGCATCGAGCAGGCACCGGTGGCTGCCGCACAACTGGCAGAGCTGCTCAAGCGCATTGCCGACGGCACCATCTCCAACAACGCAGCCCGGCAGGTGTTCGACGCGCTATGGACTGGCGAGGCCACCGATGTGGACGCCGTCATCGAGGCCAAGGGCCTCAAGCAGATGAATGACAGCGGGGCGCTGGAGAAGATCGTCGATGAGGTGATTGCCGCCAACCCCGACAACGTGGCGCAATACAAGGCCGGCAAGGACAAGGCCTTCAACGCGCTGGTGGGCCAGGTCATGAAGGCCAGCAAGGGCAAGGCCAACCCGCAACAGGCCACCGACCTGCTGCGTGCACGCCTGAGCGCCTGAGCGCCTGCACCCTGCAGTGCGGGCCTCGCCGCGCGCGGTGCGCGGCAAGGTCCGGCACATTTCAGTTATCCATTCTGCGAACGCTGCACCCGCGACGCATGAAACTGGCGCGCCCCAGGCCAGGGCCGCCGCGCAAGGGCCGCCCCGCCGCGCTGGCGGCGTCCTCCTGCCCGCAGCGCGTAGCGCAGCGAGAGCGGGGGGAAGGTGCGCAGCACCTCAGGGGGGTGTTCATTTTTTTTCAGTGCTCCGGAGCGATGGTCTCGGCCCAATCGTACAGCGCGCCCAGGATGGTTTCGGCGCGCTCGTCGGCGGTTTCCGAAAGCTGGTCTATCTCGG
>DMZZ01000323.1:0-1813 GCA_003484805.1 Comamonadaceae bacterium
AGGATGATCTGTGCGCCCATGTCATGCAGGCTTTGCGGCATGACGCCCTTGACGGTGCCGTAGGTGCCCACGGGCATGAAAATGGGGGTTTGCACCTCGCCGTGGTTGAGCGTGAGCGTGCCGCGCCGGGCGTGGCTGGAGGGGTCGGTGGTGAGGATCTGGAACTGCAACATGGGCGTGATTGTCCCAGATGGGCATTGCCGCGTTGCGAGAGCGTTCTGGCCGCGCGGGGCCGCTACACTGAACCCAAACCACCAGAAAAAGGAACTGCCATGCCCCGAATTCTCATTGCCGTCGATGGCTCGGAACTCTCGCTCGACGCCGTGCGCCATGCCGTGCAGTTGACCCGCGACGGTCTGCAGGCCGACTTTGTGCTTGCCAATGTGCAGGAGCCCGCCTCGCTCTACGAGCTGGTCGTTTCGCGCGACCCTGACCTGATCGCCGCCGCCAGCCTGGAGGCCGGAGAGCACCTGATGGCATCGGCCCGCGCCCTGCTGGACGAAGCCGGGCTGGACTACGTGACCGAGGTGGGCGTGGGCGACCCGGCGCACACGCTGGTGGACATTGTCGAAAGCACGGGCTGCGACCTGGTGGTGATCGGCGCGCGCGGCCAGGGCGCCATCAGCAGCGCGCTGCTGGGTTCGGTGTCGCAGGAACTGGTGCACGCCAGCCCCGTGCCGGTGACCATCGTCAAGCACGCCGAAGTGCTGGAGCCGGACGACGAGGCCACGGAAGAGCCACTGGCCTGAAAAAGAAAGCCGACACGCCGTGAGACGTGTCGGCTGGCAGAAGCGGGTGGCAGTGCTCAGGCCGCCTTGCGGAAAGGTTCCCGCGGGGCCTGCAGCTTGCCGTGGGGCAGCGTGGCCAGGCGCTTGAACATGCGGCGCACGTAGCCGCTGATCCACAGGCATTTGTTCAGTTCGTCCACGGGCAGCGGGCCCGACACCACGACGATGTCGTTGGCCACGTCCTGGGCACCGGCGGCGCGCAGGCGTCGGCGCGTGTTGGCTGCCCACGACTGGATGCGTGTGGGGCTGCCGTGCTGGTGCACCTCGCCGGTGTGCAGGTCGAATGCAATGGCGACCGTGTCGGTCTTGAGCTTGAAGCGCCGCTCACCGGTGACGACGCTGGGCGCTTCGCGCATGTCGTACAGATAGTAGCTGCCGGCCTTGAGCTGGTATTGCATGTCCATGGTTGTCTTCCTCTTGAACGACATTGTCCAGGTGATGCCGCAGCGGCAATGGCCGGGAAAACGGCGTGAAACAGGCGCTTTTCGGAGGGTGTTTCACACGGCGTGTACCCGCCGCACCGGGGTGCGGGTGCCATTGTGGCGGCTGCCTGTGACCAGTTCAAGAATCGGTGCGCGAATTAAGTAACCGATTGTTGTCCCTGGTCAGCCAATCCGTCAGAAATCGACCAGGCTCAGGCCCACGGAGAACACCGTGCGCTTGCGGTTGAAGTCCACCATGCTGTCGCCGTAGCCGCTGAAGAGCTGGGTGTGCAGGCGCAGATTGCTCTTGCCGCCACCCAGGCCCGTGCCGAGGGTCTGCAGCCATTCCAGCCGTGCCGATCCACGCCGGCTGCTGCTCAGCGAGCTGCGCAGCGTCAGCCCCAGGGTGTTGTCCTTGTCCATGTTCCAGAACGCCGACAGCTCGCCCCGGCCCAGGGAGTCGTTGATGCCCGGGTTGTCGTCGCTGGCGGCGCCTTCGGGAAGGCGCTTCCAGAGGCGGGCGTTGACCGACCAGCGGTTGTCCAGTTCCATGCCGGTCATGAGGTAGGCCCGGTTCCAGCTGCGCGACAGCGGCAGGCTTTG
>DMZZ01000323.1:2014-3931 GCA_003484805.1 Comamonadaceae bacterium
GGCGTGGGTGCCGAATGGTCGGGCGCGTCCGACGTGGGCTGGCGGTTCACGCTGCTGGCTGCCACCACCGAGGCCGTGATGGGCCGGTAGCCCCGAAAGCTGAACGTGCCGCAGTCGCTGCCCGTCTCCAGTTCCCAGAACCGAGAGAGGCTGGTGAACTGCGGGTTGCGGCAACCGCCACCCCGTGCCCCATCGCTGACGGGTGCGGCAGATGCGGGTGCTTGCGCCACCGCCACTGGGGCCACGCTGGTGTCGGACGCCGCGGGGCGCGTGGCCGCAGGGGCCTGCCATGCCTGCTGGCCCGCCCAGGCGTCGAAACAGGCCAGCCGTGCGCTGGCGTCATGGCCCAGGGCGGCGCAGCGGCGCCAGGCGTCGTCGGGTACCGTGGCGGCGGGGGCCGGTGCCTGGGCGTGCGCCAGCGGCGCCAGCAGCGCCAGCAGCGCCAGCAGCGCCAGGGCCAGAAGGGTTGGGTAACGAGGACGGAAGGGCAGGTTGAGCATGGATCGCCTCGGGGTAAAATATGAATAAAAATGGGCTTAAGCGCTTTGTTGATAAGCGCTGCAAGCTATTTAAATAATAGCAAATGACGGCATCAGGCCGCTTTGGCTGCAGCCTGCGCCTTGAGCGCGAACTCGGCGCGCAGGGCCTTGAGTTTTTCGCGCGGGTCTTCGCGCGCGGTGGTCTTGTCGAGCGCCATTTCGGCGATGAAGCGGCTGGGCTGGGCGGCCACCATCTCTCGGCCCTTCTTGCGTTTTTTCGTCCAGCTCACGGCCAGCGAGCGCTGCGCGCGGGTGATGCCCACGTACATCAGGCGGCGCTCTTCCTGCAGGCGCGAGAGTGTTTCGTCGCTCACCTTTTGCTGGCGCCCGCCATCGTCGTCGAGCTTGAAGGGCAGCATGCCCTCGGTCACGCCCGCCAGGATGACGTGCGGCCACTCCAGTCCCTTGGAGGCGTGCAGGGTCGAGAGTGTCACCACGTCCTGGTCCTTTTCGCGGTCCGACAGGGTGGACAGCAGCGCGATGGTCTGCGCCACCTCCAGCAGGCTTTTGGTTTCCATCTGCGTGGTGGCGCCGGCCGTGTCGTCGATCTGGCCACCGGCACGCTGCGCCATCCAGTCGCAAAACTCCAGCACATTGCTCCAGCGTGCGGCGGCCACTTTCTCACTGTCCTCGCCGTCGTAGAGGTGCTTTTCGTAGTCGATTTCCTTGAGCCAGTCTGCCAGGAAGGCGCGCGCGTTCTCTGCGCCCAGCGTCTGGCGGGCGCGGTATTCGAGGTCGTTCACATAGCGGCCGAACTCGTGCAGGCCATCGAGCGCGCGCCGGGGCAGGGCGGCGGGCAGCATGGGGGAAAACAGTGCGGCGAACAGGCTGGTCTTGTGCTGGGTGGCGAACTCGCCCAGTTGCCCCAGCGAGGTGTGGCCGATGCCGCGCTTCGGCGCAGTGATGGCGCGCAGAAACGCCGGGTCGTCGTCCGAATTGATCCAGAGCCGGAACCAGGCGCACAGGTCGCGGATCTCCGTGCGGTCGAAGAAGCTGGTGCCGCCCGACACCTTGTAGGGGATGCCCGCCTTGCGCAGCGCCTTCTCGAACGGCTTGGCCTGGTGGTTGGCGCGGTACAGGATGGCAAAGCTGCGCCAGTCCGGCGGCGGGTTGGCGGCAGCGCGCAGGCCCTGGATGCGCGCCACGGCGCGCTCGGCCTCGTGCTCTTCGCTGTCGGCATCGACCACGCGCACGGGTTCGCCCTCGCCGAGTTCGCTGAACAATGTCTTGGGGAACAGCTTGGGGTTGGGCCCGATCACATTGTTGGCTGCGCGCAGGATGGCGCTGGTGGATCGGTAGTTCTGCTCCAGCTTGATGACCTTGAGCGCGGGAAAGTCCACCGGCAGTTTTTTGAGGTTGTCCAGCGTGGCGCCGCGCC
>DMZZ01000323.1:3976-9408 GCA_003484805.1 Comamonadaceae bacterium
GCGCGCACCTCGGGGTGGTCGCGCAGCAGTTTGAGCGGCAGGCTGATCAGGTCGTCGAAATCCACGCTCTGGTAGGCGGCCAGGCGCTCCTCGTAGCGCTGCATGATGAGGGCGATGCTGCGCTCGTGGTCGTCCTTGGCCTGCGCCAGGGCCTGCGCGGCGTTCAGGCCCATGTTCTTCCACAGGCTGATGGTCCACTGCCACTGGCGCGCGGTGGCAGCGTCGGTGGTGCCGCCAGCGGCGTCTTTCAGGATGCTGGTCACGTCATCCTGGTCGAGGATGCTGAACTGCGGCTTGAGGCCCAGCACCTTGCCATCCTCGCGCACCATGCGCACGCCCAGCGCGTGGAAGGTGCACACCAGCACGTCCTTGGCGGCGCGGCCGATCAGGCCCTTGGCGCGCTCGCGCATCTCCGCCGCGGCCTTGTTGGTGAAGGTGATGGCGGCAATGCGCCGGGGCTCCAGCCCGCGCTCGATCATGTGCGCAATCTTGTGCGTGATCACCCGCGTCTTGCCTGAGCCCGCGCCGGCCAGCACCAGGCAAGGGCCGTCGGTGTAATGGACGGCCTGAAGCTGGGCGAGGTTGAGACCTGCAGACATGGGGGAGGGGGAAGCGGGGGGTGAGCGCGCAATGATACAGAGGGCGCCTTTCGGGTGCGGGCCAGGGGTCTTGCGCCGCCGCCTGCCAGCCCTGTGCAAGCAGGGCGGCCCGGCGGGCGCCACAATAGCGCCTGTGCTGTCCGTCCTGCTCGTCACCTTCCCTTTCTTCGCGCTTGTGCTCTGCGGCTACCTCGCCGCGCGCAGTGGCGTGCTGCCGCAACCGGCCATTCCGGGGCTCAATGCCTTCGTGCTGTACTTCGCGCTGCCGTGCATGCTCTACCGCTTTGGCGCCAACACACCCATCGCGCAACTGCTCGACCCGGCCGTGGCCGGTGTCTACCTGCTGTGCGCGCTGGTCATGGTGGGCGCCACGGTGGCCCTCACGCGCAATGCGCGCATCGGCTGGAACGACGCTGCCTTTGGCGCCCTGGTGGCCGCCTTCCCCAACACCGGCTTCATGGGCGTGCCGCTGCTCGTGGCGCTGCTGGGCGCGCAGAGCGCAGGCCCGGTCATCGTCACCATCGTGGTGGACATGGTCATCACCACTTCGCTGTGCATCGCGCTCTCGCGGCTTGACGGCGCGGGCACGCATGGCGTGGGCGTGGCGCTGCGCAACGCTTTCAAGGGCATAGCCACCAACCCCATGCCCTGGGCCATCGGTCTGGGCGCGCTGGCCTCGGCCCTGCAGTTCAAGCTGCCCGGCCCGGTGGATAAAACCGTGGCCATGCTGGCCGACGCCGCCTCGCCCGTGGCGCTGTTCACCATCGGCGCGGTGCTGGCTCGCTCGCAGATGAACCTGCACGAGCGGGTGCCTGCGCGCGACTATGTGCCCGTGGCGCTGGCCAAGCTGCTGCTGCACCCGCTGCTGGTGTGGGGTGCAGGCCATGCCGCCATCGCCGCAGGCGTGCCGCTCACGCCGTTCGCCCACACGGTGCTGGTGCTGCTGGCCGCGCTGCCCAGCGCGAGCAACGTCTCGCTGCTGGCTGAGAAGTTCGGCGCCAACAATGGGCGCGTGGCGCGCATCATCCTGGTGTCCACGGCGCTGGCGTTTTTGAGCTTTTCGGGGGCGGTGGCGCTGCTGACCTGAAATGGGCGCTTGGAGCGGCTAACAAAACTCTTCTGGCGTCGTTGCTGCGTCTTGTCGTACTACTCGTACTGTCTGCCATTCGTGAAGGCATGAAGCTGGCCTTCTTCGACATGCGGGCCGAGAGGCTCATCGCCAAGATCCACCCGGACAATGCGTGATCGCTGAAGGCCTTCCTGCAAAGCGGAGCCCCTGCCCGCAACAGGGCTGCGTCACGCCACCGTCACTATTGTGTTGCAGCATGGCGCAATTGTCACTTGCGCTTACATCATGAATGCATCTTTGGGTCTGGGAAAGTACCGCGACCTGCTGTTGGCCATCCTGCTCTTCATTGTGCTCGATCTGGGCATCCTGTTTTTCAACTTTTTTGCTTCCATCCAGCTCGAACGCGATGCGAGCCGTATCAACACCGCAGGTGAGTTGCGCATGCTCACGCAGCAGATCACCAAGTCGCTGCTGACGCTGCAGATCGAAACCCGCGACGGCCTGCTCGTGCAGACCAGTATGGCGCAGCTGGGCCAGGGCACGGCTGCGTTCAACCAGGGACTGGCGACGCTCAAGGCGTCCATGGCGTCGGGCAGCGAGTTCCGTGCCTTCGGTCTGGACCCCGAAGAGCTGCGCGGCATGCTGCGCCGCCTGGAGAGTGAATGGCGCCCGCTCAATGACGCCATTGCCCCGGTGCTGACGGTGCCCGCGCCCCGCCTGGAAGATGTCGAAATGGCTTCGACCAAGGCCGTGGCGCGCAACATCCGCCTGATGGGGCAGAGCGACGACCTGGCCATGGGCGTGGAAGCCGCAGCGCGCCACAAGACGGGCCTGATGCGCAGCATCCAGGTGGCGGCCATCGTGCTGGCGCTGCTCAATTTTGTCTTCATCGTCTTCAAGTTCGTGCGCCGCCTCAAGGCCGCCGACCAGGTGGCCGAGGCCGCGCGGCAGGAAACCGACGACATTCTGCAGACTGTCTCGGAGGGGCTGCTGCTGGTGGGGGCTGATGGCCGCATTGGCGGGCAGATTTCGGCGGCCACGCCGCGCCTGTTCATGCGCCCGGTACAGCCGGGCGACGACTTTCGCCGCCTGCTGGCAGGCATGCTCGATGCCGAGCGCGCCGAGGAGGCGCACACCTACCTGGATCTGTTGTTCGACCCCAAGGTCAAGCCCGCGCTGCTGACCCAGCTCGACCCGCTGCAGGAGGTGCCTGTCCAGTCGCCGGGCGACCCGCATGCCAAGCCGCGCTTTCTGACCTTCCAGATCAGCCAGGTGCGCGAGGAAGGCCGCATCAAGGAGCTGCTGGTGACGGTGTTCGACGTGACGCAGAAGGTGCAGCTGGAGCGCGAGCTCTCGGCCACGCAGCAGGCCGCGCGCAATGATGTGGAAGACCTGCTCGTGGTGCTGGAGCAGGAGCCCCTGCTGCTGCAGGATTTTTTGCTCGGCGCGCGTGAGCGCCTGGCCGACCTCAACCAGGCCCTGCGCACCGTCGGGCGCGAGCCCGGGGCCTGCAAGGCGCTGGTGGAAGATGCCGCGCGCCTGGTGCACGGCATCAAGGGCGAGGCCGGGGCGCTGGGCTCGACCGGTATCGCGCGCCAGGCCCACGAGATGGAAAACACCCTGGCACCGTTGCTGCGCCGCCCCCATCTGGAGGGCGAAGACCTGATCCCCGTCGTGGTCGAGCTGGCACGCCTGCAGGACCAGGTCGAGCGGCTGCACCGCTTCTTCCTGCGCGTGGGCCAGCCCGTGGCAGACCGGGAAACCACCAGCACCCTCGACGCCATGGTGAACAACCTGCAGGCCCTGGCGCAGCGCGTGGCGCTGTCGCTGGGCAAGCAGGTGGCGCTGACGGCCCGCCTGCCCGAGGGCGGGCTGCCCCCCGAGGTGGAGCGCGCCCTGCGCGAAGCGCTGCCGCAACTGGTGCGCAATGCCGTGGTGCATGGCATCGAGCTGCCGCACGAGCGCGAGCAACTGCGTAAGCCGCCCACGGGGGCCTTGCGGCTGGATATCGGCCACGCCACCGATGGCAGCATCGAGGTGCGCCTGAGCGACGACGGGCGTGGCATCGTCGTGCCCCATCTGCGTGAACGCATCGCGCAACTGCGGGGCGACGCCGCCCAGCTGAGCGACCAGCAGGTGCTGGGCCATATCTTCGACCCCCACTTCACCACGGCCACCGAGGTCACCGAGCACGCAGGCCGGGGCGTGGGCCTGTCGCTGGTGCGCCAGGTGGCCGAGAAGGCCGGCGCCCGGCTCAAGGTGCTGACGCAGCCCCAGGTGTCCACGCAGTTCGTGCTCAGATTCGGGGCGGGGTCGGCATGAACGCGGTCACGCTGATGGTCGTGGACGACTCCATGGTGTTTCGCAACCGGATTACCCGTCTGGTCGGCGATGCGCGGCTGGGCGTCAAGGTGGTGGCCCAGGCCGAAAACGGCCTGGAGGCCATCCACCAGGCGCGCCAGCACCGGCCCGATCTCGTCACCATGGACCTGACCATGCCCGAGATGGATGGTCCTGCCTGCCTGGAGGCCTTGCGCACGGTGCTGCCCGGTGCGCGCATCCTGGTGGTGTCGGCCCTGAGTGACCGCTCCACCGCCCTGCGGGCCATGGCCCGGGGTGCGCATGGTTTTCTGCTCAAACCCTTTTCCGATGAACAAATGGTCGAATCCCTGCAGGAGCTGATGGTATGAGCGGAAACCGTCTCAAGGTGGAAGACGTCAAGGTGTTCTCTGACGCCGCACTGGGTTTTTTCGCCCAGACCACCGGGCACAAGGCCTCCGTGCGCACTGCCTACCTGCTCGACGGCGCCGGGCCCATGGTCTGGAACGACTTCCAGGGCCGCATCGAGCTGGCCGGGCGTTACCGGGGCAGCGTCACCTTCTCGGCGCCGCGCGGCCTGCTCACGCATGTGCTGCTGTCTATCGGCGAGAGTGACTACACCGACGCCAGCCACCGCGACATCGTGGGTGAGATCGCCAACCAGATGTCGGGCCAGGCTCGCCGCCATTTCGGCGAGGCGCTGGACATCTCGCCGCCGCGCGTGCTCTCGCCTGAAGAGGGCGCGACCGCTCACGCTACCGGTGCAGTGCCCTTCGTCATTCCGATGCAGTGGGAGCGCTATGAGGCGCACCTTGTGGTGCAGATGGACAAGGAGGGGGGACCACCCCCCTGAGTGGCTGCGCCACTTCCCCCCGCTCTCGCAGCGCTACGCGCTGCGGGCAGGGTGACGCCACCGGTGCGGCGGGGCGGCCCTTGCACGGTGGCCGCTGGCGTGGGTTGTGCGCGTAGCACGCGCAGGGGGCGGGCGTCGCGGGCTTCGGATCAGATCGCCAGCGGGTCCACATCCACCAGCCAGCGGATCAGCCCCTTGTGCTCGGGCTGGCTGCGGGTGGCCTGCATCACGGGCTGCCAGTGGGCCAGAAAGCGTTGCAGCGCCGTGCGGTTGCTGCTTTCGAGCAGCATCTGGGCGCGTTCCACGTTGGCCACGCGCTGGATGGTCAGCGGCACCGGCGGGTAGAGCGTGACCTGGTCCAGCCCCGGCAGGCCGTGGGCATGCGCGGCGTGGCTCGCGGCGGCGAGGAAGCCCTGGGCCACCTCCTGCGTGCGCGCGTCGGCGCGCACCAGGGCCTGGAAGGCGAACGGCGGCATGGCGGCCTCTTCGCGCTCTTTCAGTTGCTGGGCGGCAAAGGCCGGGTAGTCGTGCAGGCGCAGCGCCTCGAACACGCCGTGCTGCGGGTGGAAGGTTTGCACCCACATTTCGCAGC
>DMZZ01000128.1:0-10854 GCA_003484805.1 Comamonadaceae bacterium
GCGCCAATGGCCATGGCGGTGCGCAGGGTTTCCTGGCACTGCGCACCGCCGCAGCTGACGGCGATGACTTCGGTCACCACGCCTTTTTCTTTCAGGCGCACGGCCTCTTCGACGGCGATTTCGTCAAAGGGGTTCATGCTCATCTTCACGTTGGCGATGTCCACACCCGTGCCGTCCGACTTCACACGGACCTTCACGTTGTAGTCCACCACGCGCTTCACGGGGACAAGAATCTTCATGGTTGGCTTTCGGGAATTCAGGTTGAAAGTTGCTGGTGCCGCTCGCGCAGCTCGCGCTTGAGCACCTTGCCGATCGCGCTGCGCGGCAGTTCATCGACCAGGTGCAGCGCGGCCAGGCGCTGGGTCTTGCCCGCGCGGGCGTTGTACCAGGCCATGATCTGGGCCGCCTCGTCCGCAGCGCCGGGTTGGCGCCGCACGAAGGCCACCGGCGTCTCGCCCCACTGTTCGGAGGGGACGCCCGTCACGGCCACGTCCTCGACGGCCGGGTGCTTGCGCAGTTCGGTTTCGAGGTCGCTGGGATAGATGTTGAAGCCGCCGCTGATGATCATGTCCTTGCGGCGGTCCAGCAGAATGAGGAAGCCTTGCTCATCGAACCGGCCCACGTCGCCGGTGCGGATGAAGCGCTTGCCGGTGGCGTCGAACCATTCGGCCTCGCGCGTCTTCTCGGGCTGGTGGTGGTAGCCGGTCATCATGCCGGGCGAGTGCCCCACCACCTCGCCCGTGGCGCCGGGCGGCAGTTCGTTGCCGTCTTCGTCGATGAGGCGGATGTCGCTCGTGGCGGCGGGCTGGCCCACGGTGTGCAGCTTGTCCGGGTGCTCGTGCGCGGCCAGGATGCAGGTGCCGCCGCCTTCGGTCATGCCATAAAACTCATACAGCGCACCCGGCCAGCGCGCCAGCACATCGGCCTTGAGCTCGGCACGGAAAGGCGCGCTGGTGCAGAACTTGGCGCGAAACGACGACAGGTCGAACTCACCGAACTGCGGCAGCGCCATGATGCGCTGGTACTGCACCGGCACCAGCATGCTGTGGGTGGCGCGGATCTGCTGCGCGATCTGCAGATAACGCAGCGCGTCGAATTTGCCCATGAGCCGCACGCTGCCGCCCGCGCACAGGCCGGGAAAGAACGACACCAGCGTGGTGTTGGAATACAGCGGCGTGGCCAGCAGCGTCACGCTGTCGGGGCCATAGCCCTGCGCCAGGCCGCGTACGATGTGCGCCCAGCGCATGCCGTGCGACTGCACGATGCCTTTGGGGCTGCCCGTGGTGCCCGACGAATAGATGATGTTGAAAGGGTGCCCGGGCGCCACCTCCACCGGCTGCGGCAGGGCCCCTTCGGGCGCCAGCCACCCGTTCCAGCGGGGCGCGGGGCCGTCGTCGTCCAGCGCCACGAGCGCGGGCGCATCCGGCGTGGCAGGCGGCAGCACCGCCCTGCCCTGCGCATCCACAAACAGCATGCGGGCCTGCGCGTCGCGCAGCATCGACTGCATGGATTCGGGCGTGACCGACGGCGCCAGCGGCGCCACCACCACGCCGCAGCGCAGCGCGCCCAGGTAGGTGGCGGCATAGCGCACCGACGGTGCGGCGCACAGCGCCACCACGTCGCCCGGCTGCAATCCGTCCCGCTGCAACGAGGCCGCCACGCGGTCGACCAGCGCATCGAGCTCGGCGCGGTTCAGCGCCGTGTCGTCGTCGGCCAGCGCGGCGGCCTGGGGGCGTTGCTGCGCGTGCTCATGCAGCAGGTCCGAAACGGTGCGAAAAGGCGGCATGGTGGCCGCAGCAGGAACGGTGCTCATCCGTGGCTCACTCGAACAAGATGCCCTTGTCGCGGATCACCTTGCCCCACTTGGTGTAGTCGCCGGTCACGCGCTTGGCCATCTGGTCGGGAGTCTGGTAGTTGGCAATGGCGCCGGCGTTCAGCAGCTTGTCCTGCACTTCCTTCTCGGCCAGGATGGCTTTGACTTCGTTGCTGATGCGCTCGACCACGTCTTTGGGCGTGCCCGGGGGCGCCATCAGGCCGCCCCAGGAGACGGCGTCAAAGCCCTTGAAACCCTGCTCGGCGATGGTCGCCACGTTCGGGATCACGCCCACGCGCTGGGGCGAGCCCACGGCGATGGCGCGCAGCCGGCCCGTCTGAATGTGCGGCAGCGCTGCCACGAGGTCGGCGTACATCATGGGCACCTGGCCGCCCAGGGTGTCGGTGATGGCCGGCACACCGCCCTTGTAGGGCACATGCTCCATGTCGAACTGGCCCATCTGCTTGAGCAGCTCCATGCTCAGGTGGCCAAAACTGCCCACGCCCGAGCTGGTGTAGTTGAGCTGGCCCGGCCGCGCCTTGGCGTGCGTGATCAGGCGCTGCAGATCGGTCACCGTGGGCATCAGCGTGGGGTTGACCACCACCACGATGGGCAGGTCGTACACGGTCGCCACCGAAATGAAATCTTTCGAGGTGTCGTAGCCCGCCTTCTTGTAAAGGTGCGGCGCCAGCAGCGTGGGCGTGGCCAGCATCATCAGGGTGTAGCCGTCGCCGGGGGTCTTGAGAAACTGCTGCGCCGCAATCGAACCCGAGGCACCGGCCTTGTTTTCGACCACCACGGGCTGCTTGAGGCGCTCGGCCAGCTTCTGGCCGACGATGCGCGAGGCCGTGTCGGTGGGGCCGCCCGGCGGGAACGGAACGACCAGCTTCAGGGGCTTGGCGGGCCAGGCTTGCGCGAAGGCGGTGCCGATCAGCAGGGGCGCGGCGGCCAGGGCCAGCAGGGTGCGGCGGGTCACTTGCGAGAATTTCATGGTGATGTCCTTTGGTATGAAAAATGGCTCCAGCGCTTACAAAGCAAGCGCCAGTAGCTATTGTTTTTGAGTGGCTTCATCCTGCGGCAGCGTCAGCACGCCCTTGTCCCGCAGGGCCTGCAGATCCGCATCCGACAGCTGCAGCAACTGCTGCAGCACCTCGCGGGTGCCCTCGCCCAGCGTGGGCGGCGCGTTGCGAATCGGCAGGCGCTGGCCGTCCAGGCGATAGGGCGGCGCGAACACATGGGTGCTGCCCGCCACCGGGTGGGGCATTTCTTGCAGCAGGCCGCCCCGGCGGGTGCGCTCGCTGGTCAGGGCCTCGTGCAGGCCGGCCACCCGGCCGCAGGGGATGCCGGCGGCGCTCAGGCGCTCCAGCAGCACATCGCGCGGAACACCGGCAATCAGCTCCTTGAGCATGGGTGCCAGCGCCAGACGGTTCTTGGCCCGCTCCACATTGGTGGCAAAGCGCGGGTCTTCCACGATGTCGGGGCGCTCGAGACACAAGCGGCAGAACTTGTCGAACTGCGCGTTGTTACCCACCGCAATGATGAGCGGGCCGTCCGCCGCCTCATACATGCCGTAGGGCACGATGGACGGATGGGCGTTGCCATAGCGCTGCGGGTCGTGGCCCAGCAGCATGGCATCCAGCCCGTAGTAGCCGGTGATCATCAGGCCGCAGTCATACAGCGCCATCTCGATATGGCGGCCCTGACCGGTGCGGCTGCGCTGGAACAGCGCCGCCAGCACGGCCTGCGCGGCGTACATGCCGGTCATCATGTCCACGGCGGCCACGCCAAACTTGAGCGGTGGCTGGCTCGCCTCGCCGTTGAGCGCCATCAGGCCCGCCTCGCCCTGGATCACCAGGTCGTAACCGGGGCGCTTGGCCTCGGGGCCGGAGCTGTCGTAGCCCGCCACCGAGCAGTAGATCAGGTCGGGCTTGATCGCCTTGAGCTGCTCGTAGCCCAGACCGAGCTTTTCAGCGCCGCCGGTCTTGAAGTTCTGGACCACCACGTCGCACTGCGGCAGCAGGTCGTGGATGATCTTGACGCCCTCGGGCGTCTGCAGATCGACGGTGATGGACCGCTTGTTGCGGTTCATGCTGTTGTAGTAGGTGGTCTCGGTCTTGCCGATGCGCATGCCCCAGTCGCGGGTGTCGTCGCCCCGGCCCGGGTGCTCCACCTTGATGACCTCGGCGCCGAAGTCGGCCAGCACCTGGCCGCACAGCGGGCCGGCGAACACGCGCGAGAGGTCGAGCACGCGCACGCCTGCGAGCGGAAAGTCCATGCCGCCGGGCGTGGCCGTGGGAGTTGTCGTTGGGGTGTTCATGTGTGGTCGTTTTCCTGCAAGGTTCAAGCCGGGCGTGTGCGCAGTGACGCGAAATCGGCCGGGCGCTTTTCCAGAAAGGCACCCATGCCTTCGCGGGATTCTTCCGTTTCCTGCGACTGCACCATGAATTGCGCTTCCAGTTCCAGCTGCTCTTCCAGCGTATTCGCATGGGCGCTGCGGCACAAGGTCTTGATGCGGGCCATGGCCAGTTCCGGCCCCGCCGCCACCTGTGCCGCCAGGGCCAGCGCCTGCGCCAGGGCCTGCCCCGGATCGGCCAGGCGGTTGACCGGCCCGAGCGCATGCAGGCGCTCGCCCGATACGCGCTCGCCGGTCAGGCACAGCTCGGTCAGCACCTGGCGCGAGACGCATTCGGCCAGAAAGGACGTGGCACCGCCGTCGGGCGTGAGGCCCACCTTCACGTAGGCCACCGAGAACACCGCGTCGCGCGCGGCCACCAGCATGTCGCAGGCCAGGGCCAGCGACAAGCCAGCACCGGCGGCCGCGCCCTCGACGGCGGCGATCACCGGCTTGCGGCAGTCGCGCACGGCGCGGATCAGGTCGTGCAGGCCTTCGAGCTTGGCGCGGCGCTCCTCCACGGGCAGCTCGCGGCGTTTGGCCAGCTGGCGCAGGTCACCGCCCGCGCAGAAATGTCCGCCCTCGCCCGTCAGCACGATGGCGCCCACGGCCGGGTCGGCCTCGGCCTGCGCGAGCGCCTCGGTCAGCGCGGCATAAAACGCCGGAGACAGCGCGTTGCGCGCCGCCGGGTTGTTGTTGGACAGCACCAGCACCGCGCCTTCGCGCCGCTGCAGCAACGGCTCTGCCATGGCGCTCAAGCCTGCCTCAGCGCGATGAAGCGCGCCAGGTGGTGGTCTTCGTCGCCGAACTGGTGGTCCACCATGACCAGGCGCTTGGCGTAGTGCGACAGGGGCAGCTCCCAGGTCATGCCAATGCCGCCGTGCAGCTGGATGCTCTCCTCGGCCACCAGGGCGCCGATGCGGCCGATGGTGACCTTGGCGGCCGACAGCGCGCGTTCGCGCTCGGTGCGGTCGGCGCTGTCGATGGCAGCGGCCGCATTGATGACCGCCGAGCGCGACTGCTCCACCTCCAGCAGCAGGTCGGCCATGCGGTGCTGCAGGGCCTGAAAGCTGCCGATCGGCACGCCGAACTGCTTGCGCGTCTGCAGGTATTCGAGCGTGTCTTTCTTGGCCACATCCATCGCGCCCAGCGCTTCGGCGCACACGGCCAGAATGCCGTAGCCCACCGCCCGCTCCAGCGTGGCAAAGCCCTGGCCCTCCTGGCCCAGCAGGGCATCCATGCCCACCTGCACATTGGTCAGGGTGATCTCGGCGGCATGGCCGCCGTCGACGCGGCCATAGCCCCGGCGCACCAGGCGCGCGGCGTCGCCAGGCACGAGGAACAGCGAAATGCCGTCCTCGCTGTCCACCGCGCCCGAGGTGCGGGCCGACACCAGCAGCAACTGCGCGTTGTCGCCCTGCACCACCACGGCCTTCTGGCCCGTGAGCAGCCAGCCGTCGCCATTGCGCACGGCGCGGGTTTCCACGCGCGAGAGGGCGTAGTGCGAGCCTGGCTCGTCGTGCGCCAGCGCGGCTACGGTGCTGCCGTCGATCAGGCGGGCGATGTGCTCCTTCTGCGCGGCGGTGCCCGCAGCGCCCAGCGCCCGGCCCACCACCAGCGCGCCCAGGAAGGGCTCGACCACCAGGCCCCGGCCCAGGGCTTCAAAAACGACCGCAATATCAAAACCTGCGCCGCCAAAGCCGCCGTCGCCTTCAGGGAACAGCGCGCCAATGGCGCCCAGCTCGGCAAACTGCGCCCACAGCGCGGTGTCCATGCCGGTGTCGCCGTAGGCAATGCGGTTGCGCGCCTCGATGCCGACCTGCTCGGAAACAAAACGGTTCAGGGTGTCCGCCAGCATGCGGCGGTCTTCGGTGTGTTCAAAGTTCATCGCTGCAACCTCACAGGCCAAGGATCATCTTGGAGATGATGTTCTTCTGGATTTCATTGGAGCCGCCGAAAATCGACAGCTTGCGGTAATTGAAGTAGTTGGCTGCGGCCGTGGCGGCCTCGGCCGGGCCCACGGGCGGCTCGGCGTAGCCGACGTACTGCGCCTCCTCGATGAAGGGCAGCGCATACGGCCCCATGGCGCGGCGGATCAGCGAGAGGATTTCCTGGCGGATCTCGGTGCCGCGGATCTTGAGCATGGAGCTTTCGGCCCCCGGCACGCCGCCACCGGCCACGGCGGCGATCACGCGCAGGTTGGTGGTCTTCATGTTTTCCAGGTCGATCTCGACCTGGGCCATGCGCGCAGCGAACAGCGGGTCCTGGTCCAGCGGCTTGCCGTTCTTGTGCACCTTGGCCGCGATCACCTTGAGCTTGGCCAGTGCCGCCACGCAGAAGCCCACACCCGCAATGCCTGTGCGCTCATAGGTCAGCAGAAACTTGGCGTAGGTCCAGCCCTTGTTTTCCTCGCCCACCAGGTTCTCCACGGGCACCTTCACGTCGGTGAAGAACACTTCGTTGACCTCGTGGTCGCCGTCAATCGTGCGGATGGGGCGAATCTCGACGCCGGGCGTCGTCATGTCCACCAGCAGGAAGCTGATGCCCGACTGCGCCTTGGCCTCGCGGTCGGTACGCACCAGGCAGAAGATCATGTTGGCGTGCTGGCCCTGGGTGGTCCAGGTTTTCTGGCCGTTGACGATGTAGTGGTCGCCCTGGCGCACCGCCGTGGTCTTGACCGAGGCCAGGTCCGAACCAGCGCCGGGCTCCGAATAGCCCTGACACCACCAGTCCTGCCCCTTGAGGATGCGCGGCAGCCAGTGGCTCTTTTGCGCCGCGTTGCCGAACTTGATCAGCACGGGCCCCAGCATGTTCACGCCAAACGGCACGATGCGCGGGCCGCCGGCCAGAGCGCATTCGTTGTCGAAGATGAACTTCTGCACGGCGCCCCAGCCCGGGCCGCCGTATTCCTGGGGCCAGTGGTTGGCGAGCCAGCCGCGCTCGTTGAGGATGGCGTGCCATTCCTCCTGGTCGGCTTTGGAGAGGCGCTGCCCGGCCTTGACCTTGCCGGCAATGTGCTGGGGCAGCTTGTCTTTCAGGAAGGCCTGGACTTCCTCGCGGAAGGCCTGCTCTTCGGGGGTGAATTGGAGATCCATGCGGTGGTGCCTCGTATCAGTGCTTGATTTTTGATAGCTGCCAGCGCTTGACTGCATTGGGTTTCAGAATCATTTCAATCTGAAACCCTTTTAGATAGAGCGCTACCAGCTCCTTTTTTTGAATCAATCCGCCTTGTTCAGGCTGTCGAAGTTGCGGCCCTCGGCCACCAGCCTTTCCAGCAGGGGCGCGGGCTTCCAGAACAGCGGGTCTTCCTGGGCGAACGCCCGGATATCGGCCAGCACCTGGGGCAGGCCCACCATGTCGGCGTACTTCATCGGGCCACCCCGGTGGCGCGGGAAGCCATAGCCCGACAGGAAGGTCACGTCCACGTCGAGCGGGCGCAGGGCGATGCCCTCTTCCACCACCTTGGCGCCTTCGTTGACCATGGCGGCCATGTAGCGGCGCATGATTTCTTCCGGCGTGAACTTGCGCGGCGTGACGCCCTTCTTGGCGCGCTCGGCGTCGACGATGGCCAGCACCTCGGGGTCGGGCATGCCGGTGCGTGCGCCGTTGGCATACAGATAGAAGCCGCGCCCGGTCTTCTGGCCAAACCAGCCGCGCTCGCAGATGCGGTCGGCCACCTCGACGTAGCGCGCCTTCGGGTCGCGCGTGGCGGCGCGGCGTTTGCGCGTGGCCCAGCCGATGTCGCCACCGGCCAGGTCGGTCACCTGGAACGGCCCCATGGGGTAGCCAAAGCCGCGCACGGCCTCGTCGATCTCATAGGGACTGGCGCCGTCTTCCATCATGTAGTCAGCCACCTGCTTGTACACGGCCAGGATGCGGTTGCCGATGAAGCCGTCGCACACGCCGGCGCGCACGGGCACCTTCTTCATGCGCTTGGCCAGCTCGAAGGCCGTGGCCACCACGTCGGCGCTTACCTTGGCGGGCACCACGATCTCCAGCAGCTTCATGATGTTGGCGGGGCTGAAGAAATGCAGGCCGATGACGTCCTGCGGGCGGGCGGTGGCGGCGGCGATGGCGTCGATGTCGAGGTAAGAGGTGTTGGTGGCCAGCACGGCGCCGCTCTTGCACACGCGGTCGAGCTCTTTGAACACGGCCTTCTTGACCTCCAGGTCTTCAAACACGGCCTCGATCACCAGATCCACCCCCGCGATGTCGTCGTACGAGATGCTGGGGGTATAGCGCGCCATGACGGCGGCCTTGGCGTCTTGCGACATGCGGCCCTTGGCGATCAGGCCGTCATAGACCTTTTCCACATTCGCCTGGCCGCGCGCGATGGAGTCCTGGTCGCGCTCGACCATGGTCACGGTGAAGCCGGCATCGAGCGCCGACACGGTGATGCCCGCGCCCATGGTGCCGCCGCCAATCACGGCGATGGCGGCAAAGGGGCGCGGCGCGGCGGCCTTGGCCTCGGGAATCTTGGCGGTTTCGCGCTCGGCGAAGAAGGCATGAATCAGGCCCTGGCGCTGCGGGCTGTCCAGGCATTGCACGAACAGGGCGCGCTCGCGGGCCAGGCCTTCGTCAAACGGCAGCTCCACGGCGGCGCGCACGCATTCGACGATCTTGCCGGGCGAGAACAGGCCGCGTGTTTTCTTGGCCGTATCCAGTGCCAGCGTATCGAGCTCGGCCAGCGCAGCCGCTTTGTCGCCGATGGCGATGTCGCGCGTGCGGCGCACGGGGGCGTTGGCCGCGAGCAGTTCTTCGGCGTACTGCAGGCCCGCCGCCACGGGGTCGGCGCCTTGCGCCACGCGGTCGACCAGACCGGCATCGAACGCGGCATGGGCGCCCAGGTGTTGGCCGCTGAGCATCAGTCCGGCGGCGGCGCGCACGCCCATCAGGCGCGGCGCGCGCTGGGTGCCACCGGCGCCGGGCAGCAGGCCCAGGTTCACCTCGGGCAGGCCCAGCTTGGCGACGGGCAGGGCCACGCGGTAATGCGCGGCCATGGCCACCTCCAGCCCCCCGCCCAGCGCGGGGCCATGGATGGCAGCGACGACGATCTTGCCGCAGGCTTCGATGCGGTTGCACACCTCGGGCAGCGAGGGCGGCTGGGCAGGCTGGCCGAACTCACGGATGTCGGCACCCGCGATGAAGGCCTTGCCGGCGCCCACGATCAGCACGGCCTGGACGGCCGCGTCGGCTTCGGCCTGCTCAACGGCGGCCTGCAGGCCCTGGCGCACGGCCACGCCCAGGGCATTGACGGGGGGGTTGTCGATGGTCACCACCAGCACGCGCCCTTGGCGTGCGGTGCGGACCACGGAAGCCTTGGCTTCGATGCTCATGCAGGGTTCTCCGGTGACTTTGGAAGGTGACCGATTGTTGTACCGATAAACAATCTTGACAATTACATGAACCATTGACAGACTGTCAAACGCTCTTATACAAACCTATGGATCTCACCTCCCTGACGCTGCTGGTGGAAATCATCGACGCCGGCAACCTGAGCCAGGCCGCGCGCAAGCTCAAGATGACGCGCGCCAACGTCAGCTACCACCTCAACCAGCTCGAAAAGTCGGTCGGTGTGCAACTGGTGCGCCGCACCACGCGCCGCGTGGAGCCCACCGAGCTGGGCCTGCGCCTGGTCGAGCATGGCCGCAACATCCAGAACGAGGTGCTGGCAGCGCGCGAGACCATCACCACCCTGGGCCAGGGCCTGCAGGGCCGCGTGGGGCTGAGCGTGCCCAGCGGCTACGGGCAGATGGTGATGTCCGACTGGCTGATCGAGTTCAAGCGGCTCTACCCCGGCATCGTGCTCGACGTGCTGTTCGAGAACCGCGCCGACAACCTGCGCGACGAGGTGGACGTCGCCATCCGCGTGATGCCCGAGCCGCCGCCCGCGCTGGTGGCCCGCGAGCTGGGCCCGGTGCGCTACCTGGCCTGCGCCTCGCTCGCCTACTTCCGGCAGCACGGCCTGCCCGGTACGCTGGAGCAGTTGCGCACCACGCCGGTGATCACCTCGGGCGTGGTCGGCAAGCAATTGCGCCTGCGCGCCTACCGGGGCGAGGAGCGCCAGGAGGTGATGCTGGAGCCGACGCTGATCTCCGAGCACTTCCCGTTTCTGCGTCAGGGCATCCTGGCCGGCCTGGGCCTGGGACTGGTGCCCGACTACGTGGTGATGGACGCCATCGCCTCGGGCGAGGTGCTGACCACACTGGACGACTGGCGCCTGAGCATCTTCGGCACGCGCATGTACCTGCTCTACATGCCCAACCGCTACCAGACGCACGCCGTGCGCACCTGCATCGATTTTCTGCTCGACAAGGCCCGGGCGCCCAACCCTGCCCAGGACACCGCACCCGATTGACCCGGCAGCACGCAGGCCCGGGGGAGACACCCGGTGCAGGCGGCCGCGCCTTGTAAGGCAAACACCTACAAGCCCGGCTGCAAAACCAGACACGACGCGCAGCCAGTGCCCGACTTAAGTTTTGATTGGCCCGCATTCACAATCCATTTCAACAGATCACGCAACGCAGACATCACGTAAGCCGCTGGATCTGACTCTGAAAAGGATGCCGCCATGACCAACGAACAACTCCTCGCCGAAATCCGCGAAGCCAACCTCACCTACCTGATGCTGGCCCAGACGCTGATCCGC
>DMZZ01000196.1:0-3962 GCA_003484805.1 Comamonadaceae bacterium
GCATTGGCCAGGCCGGTGAACAGGAAGATCTGCGGCACGGTGAAGCCCGCGCCCAGCAGCGCGCCGGCAATGAGCGAGCTGGCGATCATGAACAGCGCATTGAGGATGTTGTTGGCCGCGATGATGCGCGCGCGGTGCGTGGGCTGGGCGCGCATCTGGATCAGCGCGTACATGGGCACGCTGTAGAGGCCCGCGAACAGCGACAGCAGCCCCAGGTCCAGCATCACGTGCCAGTGCGCGCCATGCTCCAGGAAGGCCGCCAGGCCCATGATCTCGGCGGGCGGCAGTGCGCGCGAGGCGAAATACAGGTCGATGGAAAACACGCTCATGCCAATCGCACCCAAAGGCACCAGGCCGATCTCCACATGGCGGCGCGAGAGCACCTCGCACAAGAGCGAGCCGATGCCGATGCCCACCGAGAACACCACCAGCAGCAGCGAGGCCACCTGTTCGTTGCCGTGCAGCACCTCCTTGGCAAAACTCGGGAACTGGCTCAGGAACACCGCGCCGAAAAACCACATCCAGCTGATGCCCAGCAATGAGCGGAACACCACCAGGTTTTCGTGTGCGAGCCTGAGGTTTCGCCAAGTTTCGGTGATGGGGTTCCAGTTGATGCGCAGGCCCGGATCGGTGGCAGGCACGGTGGGGATGTACTCGGCCGCAATGCGCCCCAGAATGGCCATGCCCACGCAGGCAAAGCCCACATGGTGTGCGCCAATCTCCGGCACCGCGATGATGAGCCCGCCCGCCACGTTGCCCAGCAGGATGGCGACGAAGGTCCCCATCTCCACCATGCCGTTGCCACCCGTCAGTTCGCGCTCATTGAGCACCTGGGGCATGTAGGCAAATTTCACCGGGCCAAAGAGCGTGGATTGCACCCCGGTGAGAAAAATGCAGGCCAGCAGCACCGGCACGTTGGCCGTGAAGAAGCCCCAGGCCGCCAGCACCATGATGCCGATCTCCAGCCGCTTCAGGAACCGGATGAGGGCCTTCTTGTCGTACTTGTCGGCCAATTGCCCGCTGGTGGCCGAGAACAGCACGAAGGGCAGGATGAACAGCGCGCCAATCACCAGCCCCGCCATGGCGGGCGCAAGCCACGACACGCTGAGCTGGTAGGTCACCATCACCGTGAAGGCGAACTTGAACAGGTTGTCGTTGGCGGCGCCGGAGAATTGCGTCCAGAAGAAGGGCGCGAAGCGGCGCTGGCGCAGCAGGGCGAACTGGTTCGGGGCCTCGTGCGCACCGCCATGCACGCCGGTGCGGGTGGGTTCGGGGTTCATGTGCTTCTCCTCGGTTCTGTTCTTTGGCGGCGATCAGGCGCCCTTGCCGTGCACCATGTCTGCCTCGCAGGGTCGGCATGGGGCGCCATTCTGCACGGGCGCCGTGACCGTGGCATGCAAGGCCGCCAGGACGGGCAGCGCGGCCCCGGCCGCACTCATGTGCTTGAGGGAGTGGCCCGAGACCCACTGGCCGGTGGCCGCAAACACGGCGTGGTCGGCCGCCTCGCACAGTTTGGCTACGGCGTACCAGGCGATCACGGCAGAGAGCTTCAAGGCCAGCGCACCCGCACGCCGTGGCAGGCAGGCGAGTGCCAGCACCACCGCCATTCCACCCAACTGCACCACGGCCCAGGGCAGCAGGTTGCCGGTGCCCGCCCACACGGCCACGGCCAGCGGCCCGGCTGCCAGCACGGTGACGGCAACTGCCCAACCTGCCAGCCCGCTCACGCGGCTGGCGGCCGCCAGGCCCAGCAGGCCGACAAACGCCACTGCCATGCCCAGGCGGTCCCACAGCAGACCCGCGTTGTCGGGTCGGACGTGGTAGCCGACAAAACCCGCTGCGGTGCACAGCAGGCCGACACAGAACAGTGTGGCCATGGCCCGCGTGGAGGCATCGAGAGCACCGCCGCGCAGGCGCCACAGCAGGGCCAGGCCCCAGGCACCCGCCAGCGCAAACGGCAGATTGCTCAGCACATCGAGCGCGCAGGGCAGGCCCCACAGCGTGCGCGCGTCGGCAAAGCCGTGCTGGTGCGCGCTGGCGGGCAGCGCGGGGCCGAACACAGCCAACACCAGCAGCGCCAGGGCGGCCCAGAGCAGGCACGCTTCGGGGGGCGTGCAGCAGCACAAACCAGCGCCAGAAAGGGACGGCAGGGGGTGCATAGGAATCATGGGTGCTCCTGGTGCGCCATGCAGGGGGCACAGCAATGGGCGCAGTGTGGCTACGGCGCACCGCCCGCCGTCCGAAAAGATGCACCTCTCGCCGCTTGATGCACTACGGGTATCGGAAGGCGATACCGTGCCACTGCGTCTGGCATGATTCCGACCAGGAATGGCGCCCTGGCGGCCACCGACAATGCCCACCGGAACCGGAGGCCCACCAATCCCCTACAACATGATCTTCATCAAGGATCAGGTGGCCCATGACTCCGTACAGTCCCCCCCTATGAACACACTTCAAATCCTCTTGCGCCGGGCTCCGCTCGCCCTGCTGCTGGCCGCCACGGTTACCCATGCCCAAACCCTGTCCTGCCCGTCGCAGGAGCAGATGCGACAGATCAACGCCTGCCCCACCGAGGAACAGATGCGTGCGCACTTCGATGGGTTTTGCAGCGAAAACAGCAATGCCTATCAAGGAAAAACCGGGCCGTGTACCGACTACCAGGAATTTCGCCGCCTGAAGAACACCGCCCTGTGGGAGTCCGCCGATGGTGCGTTCGACGGCTACCTGTCGTGTGAAACCCCGGTCTCCTCCATCCAGAAGTTCAACCTGACCCGGATGCTCGCAACCCAGAAAGGCTCCATCACCGCAGTGATGTGCCTGTATGGCTCGGACGTGGTGCTGACCCACCGCACGCGCAAAACCTGCACCGTGGCTCCGGCCTGCGCCAGCGACCCGACCCAATGCCAGGCGGTATGTGAATAAGCGGACTTGAAGACGTGCTCGGCGGGGTATCCATAATCGGCCCCATGAGTACCACCGCCGACCTCGTGGCCGTCCTGAAAAAGGAACTCAAGGCCGCCCAGATGACCTACGCCGACCTGGCGCTGCAGCTCGGCATGGCTGAATCGAGCGTCAAGCGCATGCTGGCCAAGGGCGATATGCCGCTGTCGCGCATCGACGCCATCTGCCGCGCCCTGGCGCTCGATTTCGCCGATCTGGCCCGGCGCGTGGCTGACAACCAGCCGCTGCTCAAGGAGCTGACGCACGAGCAGGAGAAGGCCGTGGTGGCCGACAAGAAGCTGCTGCTCGCGGCCATCTCGGTGCTCAGCCAGTGGACGCTGGAGCAGATCGTCGCGACCTACCGGATCACGCAAACCGAAGGCATCCAGTACCTCGCCCAGCTCGACCGCATCGGCATCATCGAGCTGCGGCCCCTGAACCGCTACCGCCTCAAGCTGGCCAAGACCTTCCGCTGGCGAGCGCACGGCCCGGTGATGAACTACTTCCGCGAGCACGCCCTGCTCGACTATTTTGCCGGCGGCTTCGACGGCCCAGGCGAAGGCGTGCTGCTGGTGCACGGCAACATCAGCCGTGCGCTGGCGCCCGCCTTCATGGAACGCATGCAACGCGTGGCCCAGGACTTTGCCCAGCAGCACCTGGCCGACCAGCGCCTGCCGCAGGCCGAGCGCGAGGGCTACACCCTGCTGCTGGCCCTGCGCAGCTGGGAGTTCGAGGCCTTCGCCCACATGCGGCACTAGGAGTCTGTCGGGCTTTCCACAGTACCCAAGGCTGACGCCAACTGGGACAATTACCCCATTGCAGCCAGCACCATTTCGCGATGAGCCGCTTTGTCCCTGTAGACCGAGACAGCGCCTACCTGTTACCGCCATCGGTGCACGAGTGGTTGCCCGATGACCATCTGGCACGCTTCGTCGTCGAAGTGATTGAGAGCCTGGATCTTGACGATCTCGTGCGCCAGTACGCAGGACGTGGCTCGGCCGCCCACCACCCGGCTGTCTTGC
>DMZZ01000028.1:0-3826 GCA_003484805.1 Comamonadaceae bacterium
GCGCCCGACGGCCCGATGATGGCCAGCTGCTCCCCGGCCTGCACCTCCAGGCTCGCCGCGCGGACCGCTGCGGGTGCGCCAGACGGGGCCGACGGATGGAGAACGGTGGCGGCTTGCAGCACAAGTTTCATAAGTCAAATCAAGCTTAAAGCCTTTTGCAATAAGCGCCACAAGCTATATTAAATGTAGCATACAAACGCCGCAGGCCGGCGCCACTCACTTCAGCAAACCCGCACTGCGGGCTGCCTGCTCGATACCCTGGTAGTTCTCGGTTCGGGTGGCAATGAAGCGGGTGGCACGCTGCAGCGCCAGAATTTCCTTGCCTTCGGCGGTGCTGCCGTCCAGGCTCAGAAAGGCCTGGGTCAGCTTCTCGCGCAGCGCCAGCGGCATGTCGGCGTGCACCGTCCAGTTGTAGTCAAAGTAGCCGGGGGTGGTGTAGAACACCTTGACCTTGGCGGTATCCACCTTGCCCTCGGCCACAAACTTCTCCCACACCGAGCTGTTCAGCGCCCCGGCTTCGACCTTGCCAGCGGCCACGGCGGCAATGGTGGCGTCGTGCGCGCCCGAGTAGGCGACGCGCTTGAAGTCCTTGTCCGGGTCGACCTGGGCCTGCAGCAGGTAGCTGCGCGGCATCAGGTGGCCCGAGGTGCTGGACGGAGAGCCAAAGCTGACGCTCTTGCCCTTGAGGTCCGCCAGGGTTTTGACCGCCGGGTTGCTGGTGATGAAAACCGAACGAAACTGCGCGTCTTCGGCCCGCTGCACCAGCGGCACCGCTTTGCCGCCCGAGCGCACGTTGGCCTGCACAAAGGTGAAGCCGCCAAACCAGGCCAGGTCGACCTGCTTGTTGGCCAGCGCCTCCACGGCTGCGGCGTAATCGGTCACGGGGGTGAACTCCACCTTCATTCCCAGCAACTTTTCCAGGTACTTGACCAGCGGCGCCGCCTTGCGCATCAGCTCGGTGGGCGACTCGTCGGGAATGGCCGTCACCTTCAAGACCGTCTGGGCGTGCACCGCCCAGCCCGACAGCGACAACACCATGGCCACCAAAAAACGCGCGGCGCGTGTGCCAGAAAAAGCAAGCATTAAGTCCTCGATCAACAGGAATGGAAGTGCGGCATTAGACTTGAAACCGCGCCCTCTCGCCGGAAACGCAACCTCGCCGCGATGCGGGTGCGTATTGTCGGTGGAGCAGCGACACCCACGCACCGCCCCTGGCCTTCGACCCCATGAACGCCCCTCTATCCCCATCCCACGCCAGCGCACTCGACCTGGCCTCGTTCCCCGATGGCTTTCGCGCCCTGGTCATCGGCGCCAGCGGCGGCATCGGGCAGGCCTTTGTGCAGGTGCTGCAAGCCCATCCCCGCTGTGGCGAGGTGGTGGGCCTGCACCGGCGCAGCACGCCCCGCCTGGATCTGGACGACGAGGCCAGCATTGCCAGCGCTGCGGACGCCTTGCGTGGCGGCGAAAAATTTCACCTGATCATTCACGCCGCAGGCGTGCTGCACACCGAAGGCTTCATGCCCGAAAAGAAACTGGGAGATCTGGGCTACGCCCAGCTTGAAGCCGTTTTCCGCATCAACACCTTTGGCCCCGGCCTGGTGCTGCGCCACTTTGGCCCGATGCTCGATGCCGGGCGCGGCGTGCTCGCGGTGCTGTCGGCCAAGGTGGGCAGCATCGAGGACAACCGCCTGGGCGGCTGGTACAGCTACCGGGCCTCCAAAGCAGCGCTCAACATGCTGCTGAAAACCGCAGCCATTGAAGTGCGGCGCAGCCACCCGCAGGCGGTGCTCGCGAGCCTGCATCCCGGCACGGTCAACACGCGTTTGTCCCAACCGTTCAAGGGCGGGCAGATCGGCCGGGCCGCGCCGGACGCAGCGCGGGACATGCTCGGCGTTCTGAACCGCCTGACGCCCGCCGATTCGGGCGGGTTTTTCGCGTACTCCGGCGAACGCCTGCCCTGGTAGCGGCGGGCGGCCGGGGCCACGGGGTCAGTCCGCCCTGGTCCGGGTGACTTTGTCGCGCAGGGTCACAAACTCTTCGGCGGCCGTGGGGTGCAAGGCTACGGTGGCATCGAAGTCGGCTTTGGTGGCGCCCATGCGGATCGCAATGGCCAGGCCCTGGATGATCTCGGGCGCATCCGCGCCCACCATGTGCGCGCCCAGCACGCGCTGGCTGGCCGTATCCACGACCAGCTTGACCAGCGTGCGCTCGTCGCGGCCCGACAGGGTATGGCGCATGCTGCGAAACCGCGCACTGTAAATATCGATGGAGCCGGTTTGCTCCAGCGCCTGCGCCTCGGTGAGGCCCACGATGCCAATCGGTGGCTGGCTGAACACGGCAGAGGGTACGGTGCTCAGGTCTGCAGGGGTGCGGTCCGGGCCAAACAGGGTTTGGGCCAGCGCTGCCCCTTCTCGGATGGCCACCGGGGTGAGCGCAATGCGGTCGGTCACATCGCCCACGGCGTGGATGCTGGCAACGCAGGTCTGTCCGAACGCATCCACCGGGATGGCGCCCGCACCGTCCAACGCCACCCCGACCTCTTCCAGGCCCAGTCCCTGGGTGTTGGGCACCCGGCCCGTGGCGTAGAGCACGGCATCGACCACCAGTGGCGCCCCTGGCGCCCCGGCCAGGGTCACGGCCAGGCTGCCGTCGCTCCTTTTCTCAATCTGCGTGACGTCCTCGTGCAGCCGCACGGCAATGCCTTTTGTCACCATCGCGTCGTGCAGGTGCGCGCGCACATCGTCGTCAAAACCACGCAGCACCTGTTCACCCCGGTAACACAGGGTCACTTGCGCGCCCAGGCCATGGAAGATGCCCGCAAATTCGACCGCAATGTAGCCGCCGCCCACCATCAGCACCCGCCGGGGGAGCTGCGGCAGGTCAAACACCTCGTTGGAGGTGATGGCGTGCTCGATACCCGAAATCTGCGGCACAAACGGCGTGCCGCCGGTGGCCACCAAAATGTGCTCGGCCGTGATGTGCTGGCCGTTCACCGCCACGGTGTGCGCATCCACCAGACGCGCCGCGCCGTGCATCACCTCCACCCTCGCACCCTGCAGGTTCTTTTCGTACAGGCTGCTCAGGCGGGCGATCTCCCGGTTTTTCGCCGCGATCAGCTGCGGCCAGGAGAATTCGGCGGGGGGCACCGTCCAGCCCAAGCCTTGGGCATCGGCAAAGTCCTCCGCAAAATGGGCTGCGTACACCAGCAGCTTTTTGGGCACGCACCCGCGAATGACACAGGTTCCGCCGTAGCGGAAGCTCTCGGCAATGGCCACGCGCGCCCCCAGGCTGGCGGCAATGCGTGCCGCGCGCACGCCGCCCGAGCCACCGCCGATGACGAAAAGTTGGTAGTGGTAAGGGGGCATGTCATTCCTGTGGTTGGGTCTGTGCGCCGACGTGCAGGCATGGGGAGCCTGCGCCGCGATGATCGCAGGATGCGCCAAAAAACCGCACCCCGCTGTTCTTCTTCGTTTCACCCCCAATTTCAGGGGAAATGGCCGTGCCAAGGCCATGTCGGCGCTGGCGGGGTGCGCATGCTTGATATTTGGACATCAAAGGCTATAATCTTCGGCTTTGCTGGCATTGCCCCGTCGGCCAAATACTAGTTACAGACGGGGAACCCGCCACGCACGGTCTTGAGGCCCGATCTCCCCAAGACCCTCTGCGGGCACATTTTGGAAAACATTAGCTAATGACCACCATCCGTGTAAAAGAGAACGAACCCTTTGACGTTGCCCTGCGCCGCTTCAAGCGCACCATTGGAAAGCTCGACCTGCTGAACGACCTGCGCGCCCGCGAGTTCTACGAAAAGCCCACCGCCGAGCGC
>DMZZ01000006.1:0-6455 GCA_003484805.1 Comamonadaceae bacterium
GCCGAGGGCACGCAGCGCCCGCGCTGCCGCCGGGAAGGTGAACAGCTCCCCCACGTGCGGCGCCCGCCCCCGGGGCAGAAAGCTCTGGGCAAAGCCGGATTGCGCTTGCAGCTCGGGCACGGCGGCGGCCCACTTGCCCTGCACCACCACGGGCACGGCGTAGCCGCGCTCGGCAATCTCGGCGGCCGGCGCCATGAGGTCGGCGAAGGGCAGCTTGCCGAAGCGCTCGCTCAGCGCCACCCAGGCACTCACCGCGCCGGGCACGGTGACCGCATCGATGCCGCGCCGGGGCGGCGTGGGCGCGCCCTCGCCGTATTTGCGGTGAAAGTAGTCGGGCGTCCAGGCCTGCGGCGCACGGCCTGAAGCATTGAGACCGTGCAGCGACTGCCCGTCCCAGAGGATGCAGAAGGCGTCGCTCCCCAGGCCATTGCCTGTGGGCTCACAGACGGTCATGGCCGCCGCCGCTGCCACGGCAGCATCGACGGCATTGCCGCCCTGCCAGAGCATGCGCAGGCCGGCCTGCACGGCCAGGGGGTGGGAGGTGGCGACCACGTTGCGCGCGAACAGCGGCAAGCGGGCGCTGGCATAGGGCTGCTGGTACTGAAAGGGCATGGCCGATTATCGGAGGCAACGCGCCGCCGTGCATGCCCTGCGGGTGCTGGCCTACAGCGCCGCGATGCGCTCCTTGAAGCGGTCGGGCACCAGGGCCACCTTGCGCGTCTCGCGGTCGGTGAACACCACGCCGAGCTTGCCGCGCGCCACCTCACGACCCGAATCCTTCTCGGTCATGCGAAAAACGATGTCGAAGCCGTACTTGTTGAAGTCCGCCGGCACCATCTCCACACGCATGGTCTCGCCGTGGAAGCCCTCGGACTTGTACTGCGCCACGATGTCGCCCACCACGATCGACAACCCCTCCACGCCCGCCTCGCGGTAGCCCAGGGCCTGGAAGAAGCGCACGCGCGCCTCGGACACCAGCGTGAGCAGCTGTGCGTTGTCGAGGTGCCCGCCCTGGTTGACGTGGCTGATGTAGATCTGGATCTCGGTCGAGAACGTGAACTGCTCGGGCAGCTCGAACTGGATTCTGGGCATGGAAAAACTCTCGATAAGACCCAAGGGTCAACGGGAAAACACGCGGTGGTGCAGCCGCCGCAGCGACCACCAGACGGTAAAGCCCACCGCCGGAATGGCGATGGCAGCCGTGGTTTCGGGCGAAAGCGGCCAACCGAGCTGCTGCGCACCCTTGGCCAGGTAGCTGACCAGGCCGACGATGTAGTAGGTGATGGCTGCGACCGACAGGCCCTCCACCGTGGACTGGAGCTTGAGCTGCAGGTTCTGGCGCTCGTTCATGCTGGCCAGCAGCGCCTGGCTGCTCTGCTGCTGCTCGATCTCCACGCGCGTGCGCAGCAGGTGGCTGATGCGCGAGACGCGGCGCGAAAGCGCCTCTTGCCGCCGCGCGGCCCACTCGCAGGTGCTGCGCGCGGGCGTGAGGCGCCGGTGCATGAATTCGCCAATGGTCTGCATGCCCGCCAGGCGCGATTCGGCGATGTCCTGGATGCGCCGGTCCACCAGCTCGAAATACGCGCTGCTGGCCGAAAACCGCGAATGCGTGGCGGCATATTCGCTCTCCACCTGCCCGGCCAGGCGGGTCAGGCGGTCGAGCAGCGCCGGCTCGGCATGGCGGTTGGCCGTGCGGATGGCGTCGGCCAGCTCGGCCAGCTCGCGCTCGGCGCTGGCCAGCACGCTGGTGGCCTCGCGCGCTGCGGGCAAGCCCAGCAGCGCAGCCATGCGGTAGGTTTCGATCTCCTGTAGGCGCTGCACCAGCCGGCCCAGGCGCCGGGGCGTCATGCCGCCTGCCAGCAGCACCATGCGCGAATGTCCATCGGGGTGGATGGCAAAGTCGGTATAGACCTCGCCATGACCGTCGGCCACGGTGGATGCCACCAGCGTGTCCTCGCTCAGCACATGGCGCACCAGCGAGCCCGAGCCAAACTCCTTGGTCGGCAGCACCCACAGGTTCAGGCTGCACAGACACTGGCCCGGCAGTTGCGCCAGCCATTCGCGCGGCACGGCACCGGTGGCGCCCACGGGCTCGCGCTCGCCAAAGGCGGCGGTCTCGATCGGCACCGTGAAAGTCCAGGTGACAAACTCGGTGTGCAGCTCCCAGCGCAGGCGAAACGTACCCAGGTCCACGCGCAGGTGCGTGGTATGTTGGTCGGGCGGCGCCAGGTGGTGGTTGCGCAGCAGCGCGGCGATGTGCGCGCGACTCGCCTCACGCCCGGCGGCGTCGGCCCACATGACGATGTGGGTGCTGGCCACGGGGCCTTCGATGGCCTCGGGCGGTCGGGCGTGGACTTCGTTGTGCAGCAGCGCCCGTTGCGGGTGCTGCGCGGGTTGGAGCGCGATGTGCATGGATGGGTCTTTGAACAGCGCGCTATTGTGCGGTCTGTCGGACCTGCCTCCACCGGGACGGCTCTCCAAAAAGCAACGGCACCCGAAGGTGCCGCTGCCGGAAACACAGGGAAGTGCCCATTCAGTCTTCGACGAAAGCTTCCTCTCGCTTGTTCTTCACCGCAGGCAGCAGCACGATGATGAGCAACAGGACAGCCGCCGCCAACAGGCCGGCCGACAGCGGACGGGTGACGAACACACTCCAGTCACCCCGCGAGAGCAGCAGCGCGCGGCGCAGGTTTTCTTCCATCATCGGACCCAGGATGAAGCCCAGCAGCAGGGGCGCCGGCTCGGCGCCCAGCTTGTGGAACAGGTAGCCGACGAAGCCGAACGCACCCACCATCCACACGTCGAAGGTGTTGTTGTTGGTGGAGTACACCCCCACGGCGCAGAACAGCACGATGGACGGGTAAAGCCAGCGGTAGGGCACCGTGAGCAGCTTGATCCAGATACCGATCAGCGGCAGGTTCATGATCACCAGCATGGCGTTGCCGATCCACATCGAGGCGATCAGGCCCCAGAACAGCTCGGGGTTGCTGGTCATGACCTGCGGACCGGGCTGGATGTTGTGGATGGTCATGGCGCCCACCATCAGCGCCATCACGGCGTTGGGCGGAATGCCCAGCGTCAGCAGCGGAATGAAGGAGGTCTGCGAACCGGCATTGTTGGCCGACTCGGGAGACGCTACGCCGCGGATGTTGCCCTTGCCGAACGGCACTTCACCGGGGTGCAGCTTGGTCTTCTTCTCGATCGTGTAGGCCGCAAAAGCCGCCAGCAACGCACCACCGCCGGGCAGGATACCCAGCACCGAACCCAGCGCCGTGCCGCGCAGCACAGCAGGGGTCATGCGCTTGAAGTCCTCCTTGGTCGGGAACAGGCCGTGCACCTTCGCGGTGAACACCTCGCGCTGATCGTCCGGACGGGCCAGGTTGGCAATGATCTCGCCGTAGCCGAACACACCCATGGCGATGGCCACGAAACCGATGCCGTCGGTCAGCTCGGGGATGTCGAAGGAGTAGCGCGCCACGCCCGAGTTCACGTCGGTGCCCACCAGGCCCAGCAGCAGACCGAGCACGATCATGGCCACGGCCTTGAGCAGCGAGCCCGAGGCCAGCACCACGGCGCCGATCAGGCCCAGCACCATCAGCGAGAAGTATTCGGCCGGGCCAAACTTGAAGGCCACTTCGGTCAGCGGCGCGGCGAAGGCTGCCAGGATCAGTGTGCCCACGCAGCCGGCGAAGAACGAGCCCAGACCGGCGGCGGCGAGTGCGGGCCCCGCCCGGCCGTTGCGTGCCATCTGGTAGCCGTCGATCACGGTCACCACCGAGGAGGATTCGCCCGGCAGGTTCACCAGAATGGCGGTGGTCGAGCCGCCGTACTGCGCGCCGTAGTAGATGCCGGCGAGCATGATGAGTGCCGCGACAGGCGGCAGCGCATAGGTGGCCGGCAGCAGCATGGCGATGGTGGCCACCGGGCCGATGCCGGGCAGCACGCCGATCAGCGTGCCCAGCAGGCAGCCGACAAAGCAGTAAATAAGGTTCTGGAAGGTAAAGGCGACGCCAAAACCCAGGGCCAGGTTGTCAAACAATTCCATGGTCTATTGCTCCTGGCTTACCCGACAATGAAACTGGGCCACACGGGGAACTGCAGCTTGAGGGCCCAGACGAAGGCCACATAGCTGCCCGCCGCGAGAATGGTGGCCAGCACGAACACCGCCTTGGCCCGGAACTCGTTGCCCGCCAGACTGGCGATGAAGGTCAGCCCATAAATGGCGACGATCATCCCCATGGCCGGAACGCCCAGGCTGGGCAGGCCGGCCAGCAGGATGCCGAACGCGACGTTCGACAGCAGGATGAAGAACAGCGGCTTCCAGGCCCATTTGCCGATCTTGTCGCCGTCCACCGTCTCGACCACGGTGGCCTTGAAGGTGATGACGGCGCCAATCAGCGCCAGCAGGATGCCGAGCATCAGCGGAAAGTAGCCCGGCCCCATGCGGGCACCGGTACCAACGCTGTACGTGGTGGCCCCCCAGGCAAAGGCAGCACCGACCCCCATGAACATGAGGCCGGAAAAAAAGTCCTTTTGACTTTTGATTTTCACGGAAAGTCTCCTGACGTTGATCCAACAACCGGAATTGTGTCGCCGCCATGACCACTTTCCGATGTGGATTCCACCTACGCAGGAACCGAGGGTTGTCCCCCGTGTGCGCCCCCGGCGCAGACCTTTTTCAGCGCGGCGGCGGTGTCGCCGCCACCACCTCTTCAAGGGTGGTCACACCCTGCGCCACGCGCAGGGCTCCCGCCATGCGCAGCGGGCGCATGCCGTCCTTGACCGCCTGGCGGCGCAGCGCGTCGATGGAGGGCTCCTTGGTGATGCCTTCCTTGAGCGTCTCGGTCACCGTGAGGAGTTCGTACAGCCCCATGCGCCCTCGAAAACCCGTCATGCGGCAGTCCACGCAGCCCACGGGTTTGTAGGGGTGGTAGCCGCCGCTGAGCTTCCAGGGCTTGACGGCTTCGGCCAGCGCCTCCTGCGAAGCGCCTTCGTCGGGCTGCTTGCACAGCTTGCAAAGGGTGCGCACCAGGCGCTGGGCCAGCACGCCGAGCAACGTGGCATTGATAAGGTAGGACGGCACGCCCAGCTCCATCAGGCGTGTGACGGCCGAGGGCGCATCGTTGGTGTGCAGGGTGCTGAACACCAGGTGTCCCGTCAGCGCGGCCTGCACCGCCATCTCGGCGGTTTCCAGGTCGCGGATTTCGCCCACCATGATGATGTCC
Source organism: Comamonadaceae bacterium (assembly GCA_003484805.1). Lineage (GTDB taxonomy): Bacteria > Pseudomonadota > Gammaproteobacteria > Burkholderiales > Burkholderiaceae_C > Simplicispira. The sequence goes on from DMZZ01000006.1 coordinate 5,226, forward strand.
GGGTCCTGGCGCATGAGGGCACGCACGCCCTCGGCAAAGCTGAAGTCGAGTTGCGGCTGCACCTGCGTCTGGTTGAAGCTGGGCTCGATCATTTCGATCGGGTCTTCGACCGTGCTGACGTTGACCTCTTCGGTGGCCACGCGTTTGAGCGTCGAATACAGCGTGGTGGTCTTGCCCGAACCGGTGGGCCCGGTCACGAGGATGATGCCGTAGGGGCGCTTGATGAGGTCTTCCCAGCGTTGCGCGTCGTGCTGGGCAAAGCCCAGCGCGTCCAGATCCTTGACGGCGGTGTCGGGGTCGAAAATGCGCATCACCATCTTCTCGCCGAAGGCCGTGGGCAGCGTGGCCAGGCGCATTTCAACCTCATCGCCACGCTGGTTGCGGGTCTTGATGCGGCCATCCTGCGGGCGGCGCTTCTCCACCACGTCCATGCGCCCGAGCAGCTTGACGCGCGCCACCATGGCGCTCATCACACCCAGCGGCATCTGGTAGACCGGGTGCAGCACACCGTCGATGCGAAAGCGGATCACGCCCTGCTCGCGCCGGGGTTCGAGGTGGATGTCGCTAGCGCGCTGGTCAAAGGCGTACTGCCAGAGCCAGTCCACCACCTTGACCACGCCCTGGTCATTGGCATCGAGCTGCTTGTTCGTCCGGCCCAGTTCGACCAGTTGCTCGAAATTGCTCGACGCCGCGCTGCCCCCCGCCTTCTGCGCCGCGCGCACCGACTTGGCCAGTGCGAAAAACTCGGCCGTGTAGCGGTGGATTTCCTGCGGGTTGACCAGCACGCGGCGCACCGGCCGCTTGGCCTGGCGCTCTACCTCGGCCACCCAGTCGGTGATGAAGGGCTCGGCCGTGGCCACCACGACTTCCTTGGTCGTCACCTGCACCGGAAGCACCTTGTGGCGCTCGGCATAGCTGGCGCTCATGGTGTCGGCCACCTTGCCCACATCGACCTTCAGCGGGTCGATGCGCAGATACGGCAGGCCGCAGCGCTGGGCCAGGTACTCGGTCAGCATCTCGGCATCGAGCGGCTTGCCATCGCTGGCGCGTGCCATGGCCACGTTGGCCAGCCGCACCAGCGGGTGCTGCGAACTCTCGGCCTGCGAGCAGCACGCGATGGTGCGCTGCGCCTCTTCCTGGGCAATGACGCCATCGGTGCGCAGCCATTCCACAATGCGGCGCCAGTCGAGCGGCCCGGTGTGGACAGAGGCCGGAGCCAGTTTCGCGGAC
>DMZZ01000314.1:0-1409 GCA_003484805.1 Comamonadaceae bacterium
AGTTCTACGACGAATACAACGCCGTTCTGGACATGGACGCGGATTACTACCTGGAAACCATCAAGACCGTGTTCCAGGACTACAACCTTGTGCATGGCACCTGGGATGTGCGCTCCCCCACCGGCAAGATTGAGCGCGTGCGCCCGCAGGACATCACCACCACCGCGCTGTTCACGGTGGAAGGTGAACTTGACGACATCTCCGGCTCAGGCCAGACCGAGGCCGCGCACGACCTGTGCACCGGCATCGTGCGCAAAGAGCAGCACCACCTTGAAGCCAAGGGCGCAGGCCACTATGGCATTTTCAGTGGCCGCCGCTGGCGCGATGTCGTGTATCCCAGGGTGCACGCATTCATCCAGAAGCACGATGCGCCTTTGGCCGCCAAGTCTGCGGCCTCCACGGCTGTTGCCAACGTGGCCAGCGAGCCGGTTGTAGCTGCCAGCGCAGCCCCCGCACCGAGCACGCCAGCACCCGTGGTTGCCGCCCCTGTGTCAGCCAGCGCTGCGGCACCAGCCTCCGCACAGACGGTAAGCGCAAGCCCCGTCAAACGTACCGTCAAGGCCGCTGCTGCTACGCCCAAGGTGGCGCCTTCCACTCCTGCTGCTGTGGCAAAGCCCAAGGCAGTTCAGGCCACCATCCGCGCGAACGCATCGCCCGCCGGTGTGGCAACACGCTGGGTGAACACGCCAGGCACCGAAACCGCAAGCACCGTCCCAACGGCCACCAAGGCGGCTGTCGCCAAGACCTCCGACACCGCGCGGGCGCGCGCTTCTGCACCCGCAGCAAAAAGCACCAAGCGCCCAGCAGCACGCAAGGCCTGATGCCTGGCTTGCCGCAAACGGTGGCGGAGCTGGCAGCGCGCATCAACGCGGCCCTGCCCCAGACGCAGTGCATCCGCTGCGGCTACCCCGACTGCGCCAGCTATGCGCAGGCGGTGGCCGAGGGGCTGGCCCCCATCAACCAGTGCCCTCCGGGCGGGTTGGAAGGGGTGGCCCGGTTGGCTGCCATCACGGGCCACGCCGTGGTGCCGTTGAATCCTGTGCATGGGCTGCCAGCCCCCCGCACCGTGGCCGTGATCGACGAGGACTGGTGCATTGGCTGCACCCTCTGCATCAAGGCCTGCCCCACAGACGCCATTGTGGGTGCCAACAAGCTCATGCACACCGTGATTGCAGCCCATTGCACGGGTTGCGAACTGTGCATTCCGGTGTGCCCGGTGGACTGTATCCAGCTGGAAAACGCCAGTGGCACCGCCACGGGCTGGGCCGCCTGGACCCCCACCCAGGCCGACAACGCACGCCAGCGCTACGCCATGCGCCAGCAACGGCTGGCGCAGCACAGCGCCGAATCGCCAGCACCCGAGCCCGATGCCGACACGCTGCCTGCGCAAAGCCCTGTGCATGCGGTGG
>DMZZ01000314.1:1434-1995 GCA_003484805.1 Comamonadaceae bacterium
GGCGTGGGTAGGTGCGCATCGTTTCAGCGGGCTGCAAGGCTCTTGTAAACGCCACACCCCACGTACAAATCACCCAGACGCGCCACGAACGACATCTTGGTCTGCACCGCGCCGGTAGCCGGGTTGGTGATGTCGTATTCCACCCANNTCCTGTACGCGCGTCCCCACCTTGGCCTGGTTGCCACCAAACGCCAGATAGGTTCCTTGCGGATTGAGCGCAAACACATACATGTCGCGGTCATGAAACGCCTGGTTCTTGTCGGTGATGGTTCTCAGAAAAGCGTCGCGCGNNGCCGTGCCCTGCTGCAATCGGAAGGCCGACACTGCGCGTGACAGGGTGGAGGCCCGGCTTTGCAGGGCTTCGGCCTGCTGCACGGCATGGCCCACCATCTGGGCGTTGTGCTGCGTGATCTGGTCGAGCTGTTGCACTGCGGCGCTGACTTCACGCAGCCCGGTGCTCTGCTCGGCACTGGAGCCCGAAATCTCCGACATGCTGGCGGCCACGCTGCGTATGCCGCCCGCCATCTCGGCGATCCCGTCTCCGGCCGTGCGGATCAGGCC
>DMZZ01000314.1:2020-3961 GCA_003484805.1 Comamonadaceae bacterium
AATCCACGCCCCTGCTCGCCCGCGCGGGCCGCTTCCACTGCCGCGTTCAGCGCCAGGATGTTGGTTTGAAAGGCAATGCTGTCAATCACGCCGATGATTTCGGTCATGCGGCGCGCACCTTGCTGGATGGCCTGCACCGATTGCACGGCACTGGCCATGGCCTGGGCCCCGGCATCGGCTGCCTCCCGCACCTGGGCGGCGCGTTGGTCGGCCCCCAGCGCCGTTTGCGCATTGCTCTGCACAGCCGCGGACAGCTGCTCCACGCTGGCAGCGGTTTCTTCCAGGTTGGCCGCCTGCTGCTCAGTGCGGTCTGCCAGCGCGCGGTTACCGTGGGCCAGGGTCTGCCCGGCGTGGGCCACCAGCGCGGCATTGCTGCGTATGTCGGCCACCATGGACGACAGCGTCAGCACCATCTGGTCGAGCGACTTGGCCATCCCTCCCACTTCGTCCTGGCCATAAACGCCCGCACGGGCGCACAGGTCCCCCCCCGTGGTGCGTTGCATGGCCTGCGCCAGCCCTGCCAGATCGGCCGACAGGCTGGCATACAGCGCCAGCATCAGATACAGCCCCAGCACAGCGCCTGCAAGCACTGCCCACCAGGGCGCCGAAAGACCGGCGGCAGCCACCGTCGCCAGCAGCACGGCACCCGGCGCCACCAGCTTGCCCGGCAGGTGCAGCCAACGCATGAGCCGCCGGCCGGGTCGCAGCAAAGAGAATCCAGACATGGTGTCCCCAATCTAGTTTTAAATGGTTACAAACATCCTAGAAGCCGCCTCTTACACCGGATTGACAAATATGGCGTGCAAGGGTTTACACAGGGCGTGCGTGTTTGCACAGCCGCCGGCATGGCATCGCCCATAATGCAGCCCCATGAATCCCCTGCTTTCCCACCTGCAGCCTTACCCTTTCGAGCGGCTGCGACAGCTTTTTGCGGGGGTCACGCCTCCGGCGGCTTTCAGCCCGGTCAGCCTTGGCATGGGCGAGCCCCGCCACCCTACGCCCCAGTTCATCAAGGATGCCATCAGTGCCAACCTGAATGGTCTGGCCAGCTATCCCGCCACGGCCGGCGATTTGCGCCTGCGCGAGGCCTTCTCGGCCTGGCTTTCCAGGCGCTACGACCTGGCCGTGGATGCCGCTACACAGGTATTGCCCGTGAACGGATCACGCGAAGCACTGTTTGCCTTTGCCCAGACCGTGATCGACCCATCCCGGGGCCATCCTGTGGTGGTGTGCCCCAACCCGTTCTATCAAATCTACGAAGGCGCGGCCGTGCTGGCCGGGGCAACGCCCCATTACGCCCCCAGCGACCCGGCCCGCAACTTCGCGGTGAACTGGGACACCGTGCCCGATGCGGTGTGGCAACGCACGCAGCTGCTGTTTGTCTGTTCGCCCGGCAATCCCACGGGCGCCGTGATGCCGCTGTCCGAATGGCAAAAGTTGTTTGAACTGAGCGATCGCCATGGCTTCGTGATCGCTTCGGATGAGTGCTACAGCGAAATCTACTTCCGCGATGAGCCCCCGCTGGGCGGCCTGCAGGCGGCGGCCCGCCTGGGGCGCAATGATTTCAAGAACCTGGTGTCCTTCACCAGCCTGTCAAAGCGCAGCAACGTGCCGGGGCTGCGCAGCGGCTTTGTGGCCGGCGATGCCGCGTTGATGAAGGCGTTTTTGCTGTACCGCACCTACCACGGCAGTGCCATGAGNNCCGGTGGTGCAGGCGGCCAGCATTGCGGCCTGGGGCGATGAGCACCATGTGGAAGAAAACCGCATGCTCTACCGCAAGAAATTCGCGCAGGTCACGCCCCTGCTCGCCGGGGTGATGGATGTCTCCTTGCCCGACGCCGGTTTTTATCTCTGGGCCAAGGTCCCTGAGGCCCTGGGCATGACCGACACCGAGTTCGCCCGCGCCTTGCTGGCTCAATACAATGTCACCGTGCTGCCCGG
>DMZZ01000314.1:3991-17986 GCA_003484805.1 Comamonadaceae bacterium
GCCCAGCGCGTGCGCATGGCCCTGGTGGCCGAAACCTCCGAATGTGTGGAGGCCGCCCGGCGCATCGTCCAATTCATTCAATCCCGTACCGCATCCATCCAATGACCCAAAACCTGCAGAGCACCATCGAATCCGCATGGGACAACCGTGCCAACCTCTCGNNCGCGAAGCCGTGGGCCAGTGGACCGTGCACCAGTGGATCAAAAAGGCCGTACTGCTGTCGTTCCGCCTCAAGGACAACGAACTCATCGAGGCCGGTGACCTGGGCTTCTACGATAAGGTGCCCACCAAGTTCGGCCACCTCAGCGCCGACGAGATGGCCGCCACCGGCGTGCGCGTGGTGCCCCCGGCCGTGGCTCGCCGCGGCAGCTTCATTGCCAAGGGTGCCATCCTGATGCCGTCGTACGTGAACATCGGCGCCTATGTGGACGAAGGCACCATGGTCGACACCTGGGCCACCGTGGGCAGCTGCGCCCAGGTGGGCAAGAACGTGCACCTGTCTGGTGGCGTGGGCCTGGGCGGTGTGCTCGAACCCCTGCAGGCGAACCCCACCATCATCGAAGACAACTGCTTCATCGGCGCGCGCTCCGAAGTGGTCGAAGGCGTGATCGTCGAAGAAAATTCCGTCATCAGCATGGGCGTGTACCTGGGCCAGAGCACCCCGATCTACGACCGCGCCACTGGCGAGATCAGCTACGGCCGCGTGCCCGCCGGCTCGGTGCTCATCAGCGGCAGCCTGCCCAAGGAAGGCGGCAAGTACAACATGTACGCCGCCATCATCGTCAAAAAGGTGGACGCCAAGACCCGTTCGACCACCAGCCTGAACGACCTGCTGCGCGACTGAAGTCCCGCACCCGGCGCAGGCCCGCACCCATACCACCTGAGGGAGATCACCATGAGCACGATGGAGCGAATCCTGCGCCTGATGGCCGAGAAGAAGGCTTCGGACGTCTACCTTTCGGCCAACGCACCGGCGCTGATCAAGATCAACGGCGAATGCGTGCCGATCAATAACCAGATCCTGCCGCCGGACGCCACCCGCAATCTGCTCTCGGAAATCGTCCCGCCCGACCGCATCGAGGAACTGGAAGAGACCGGCGAGCTGAACATGGGTGTTCCGCTCTCGGGCGTGGGGCGCTTTCGCGTCAGCGCCATGCGCCAGCGCGGCAGCTATGCCGTGGTGATCCGCTTCATCAGCCAGCAGATTCCTGACCTGGCCGACCTGAACCTGCCGCCCATTCTGGGCGACCTGATCCTGGAAAAACGCGGACTGATCCTGGTGGTGGGCGCCACCGGCTCGGGCAAGAGCACCTCGCTGGCCTCCATGATCGACCGGCGCAACAGCATGCAGACCGGGCACATCCTGACCATCGAGGACCCGGTCGAATACCAGTTCAAGAACAAGAAGTCCATCGTCAACCAGCGCGAGGTGGGCAGCGACACCCAGTCGCTGCAGGTGGCGCTGAAGAATGCGCTGCGCCAGGCGCCCGACGTGATCCTGATCGGCGAAATCCGCGACCGCGAAACCATGTCGGCCGCCATTGCCTACGCCCAGTCAGGTCACCTGTGCCTGGCCACACTGCACGCCAACAACAGCTACCAGGCGCTCAACCGCATTTTGAGCTTCTACCCCGTGGAAGTGCGCCCCACCATGCTGGGCGACCTGGCCTCGGCGCTCAAGTCCATCATCTCGCAGCGCCTGGTGCGCACCGCCGCCGGTGAACGCCTGCCCGCCGTCGAGGTGATGCTCAACACCAAGCTGGTGGCCGAGCTGATCGAGAAAGGCGACTTCTCGGGCGTGCGCGAAGCCATGGAAAAATCCATGGCCGAAGGCTCGCAGACCTTCGAGGAGGATCTGGCCCGCCTCATCATGCAGAACCGCATCGACCGCAAGGAGGGCCTGGCCTACGCCGACTCACCCACCAACCTCATGTGGCGCCTGCAAAACGACTTCTCCCTGGCCGCCAAGGCCGCCCAGGCCAGCAAGGACACACACAACACCCAGAACCAGGACGACACCCCCTCGTTCACCGAAATCGTGCTCGATATCAAGCCCGATACCTGACCTTCCATTTTTCCCTGCCCATGTCACGCACCCTGCAACTGGCCGAACAGCTCATCGCCCTGCCCTCCGTCACCCCCAACGATGCCGGTTGCCTGAAACTGCTCGCCCAGCGCCTGGAAGCCCTGGGCTTTGTCAACACCGCGATGGACAGCGGCCCGGACTCCTTCCGCGTCAGCAACTTGTGGTCAAAACGCACTGCAACACCCACTTATCAAGCGCAATCAGCTATTAAATCAATAGCATTTGCCGGGCATACCGACGTGGTGCCCACCGGACCGCTGGGCCAGTGGAGCAGCGACCCGTTCAAGCCCACGCACCGCGACGGAAAGCTTTATGGGCGCGGCGCCAGCGACATGAAGACCTCCATTGCCGCGTTCGTGGTGGCCGTGGAGGAATTCCTCGCTGCCACGCCCGAGCCGCTGCTGAACATCGCCTTCCTGCTCACCAGCGACGAGGAAGGCCCCTCGGTCGATGGCACCAAGGTGGTGGTCGAACAGCTCAAGGCACGCGGCGAGCGGCTGGACTACTGCATCGTCGGCGAGCCCACCGCAGTGCACAAAACCGGCGACATGATCAAGAACGGCCGACGCGGCACGCTCAGTGGCAAGCTCACGGTGCGCGGCATCCAGGGCCACATTGCCTACCCGCACCTGGCGCGCAACCCCATCCACCAGGCCGTGCCTGCCCTGGCCGAACTGGCGGCCATGCGCTGGGACGAAGGCAACGCCTTCTTCCAGCCCACGAGCTGGCAGATGAGCAACATCCATGGCGGCACGGGCGCGAGCAACATCATTCCCGGCGACGTGGTGATCGACTTCAACTTCCGCTTCTGCACCGAATCCACCGCCGAGGGCCTGAAACAGCGCGTGCACGCCGTGCTCGACCGCCACGAACTCGAATACGAGCTGCAATGGACCCTGGGCGGCCAGCCCTTCCTGACCACCCCGGGTGAACTGGTGGACGCCGTGCAGCAGGCCATTGCCGATGAAACCGGATTGAATGCCGAACTCTCGACCACGGGCGGCACCAGCGACGGCCGCTTCATCGCCACCCTGTGCCCGCAGGTGATCGAACTGGGCCCGCCCAACGCCAGCATCCACAAGATCGACGAGCATATTGCGGTGGCCGACATCGAGCCACTGAAAAACATCTACCGCCGCACGCTCGAAAACCTCCATGCGCAGGCCCTGGCGGCTGCGCACACGGCATGAGCGCCGCCCCCGAAACGCCCCTGCCGCCGCTGACCGGCGACACCGTGGGTGCGCTGATTGCCTCCGGCGCGCAGCAGCTGGAGGCCGCAGGTGTGTCCTTCGGCCATGGGACCACCAACGCCCACGACGAAGCTGCATGGCTGGTGCTCTGGCGTCTGGGTTTATCGCTGGACACGCCGCTCGGCGAGGCTCTCGATTCCAAGCAAAATATGCCTGTAGCGCACGATCAGCAAGCGCTGGTAGCTACACTTTTTGAAGAACGCATCAGCACGCGCAAACCCGCTGCCTACCTCACGCGCGAAGCCTGGCTGCAAGGCGTGCCGTTCTATGTGGACGAACGCGCCATCGTGCCGCGCAGCCTGATTGCAGAGCTCATCGCCGACGGCGGTTTTGACGATTTTCTGGGCGAAGACACGCACCAAGTACTGGACCTGTGCACCGGCAACGGCAGCCTGGCCGTGCTGGCGGCCATGGCCTGGCCCGAAGTGCAGGTGACCGGCGCGGACATCTCCCCCGACGCCCTGGCCGTGGCCCGCATCAATGTCGACCGGCATGGTCTGCAAGACCGCATTGCCCTGCAGTTGAGCGACGGCCTGGCCACCCTGCCCGGCCCGTGGGACCTGATCCTGTGCAACCCGCCCTACGTCAACGCCCAGAGCATGGCCGCACTGCCCCCCGAATACCGCGCCGAGCCCGAACTGGCCCTGGCCGGCGGCAGCGACGGCATGGACTTCATCCGCCGCCTGCTGCTCGAAGCCCCCGCCCGCATGTCCGAACACGCCGTGCTGGTGCTCGAAATCGGCAACGAAAGCCCGCACTTTGAAGCGGCCTTTCCGCAATTGCCTGTGTTTTGGCTGCCCACCAGCGCGGGGGAAGACCAGGTATTGCTGGTCACGCGCGAAGCCCTCTCCCGTTTTTCCCTGTCCTGAATGATCACTCTCAAAAACGTCACCTTGCGCCGAAGCGCCAAGGTGCTGCTCAACAGCGTCAACGCCACCATCAACCCCGGAGAACATGTCGGGCTGGTGGGGCGCAATGGCGCGGGCAAATCGAGCCTTTTCGCACTGTTCAACGGCTCCCTGCACGAAGACGGGGGCGACTTCCACATTCCGGCGCAGTGGCGCATGGCGCAGGTCGCGCAGAACATGCCCGAAACCGAGGAGCCGGCCACCGATTTCGTGGTGGCGGGCGACACGCGCCTGATGGAAGTGCAGGCCCAGCTGGTGCAGGCCGAGGCGGACGATGACGGCATGGCCATTGCCCATGCCTACACCGACCTGCACGACGCCGGTGCCCACGACGCCGTGCCGCGCGCCCAGGCGCTGATTCTGGGTCTGGGGTTCAAGGTGTCGGAACTGGACAAGCCGGTCAACAGCTTTTCGGGCGGCTGGCGCATGCGCCTGCAGCTGGCCCGCGCGCTGATGTGCCCGAGCGACCTGCTGCTGCTCGACGAGCCCACCAACCACCTGGACCTGGACGCGCTGGTCTGGTTAGAGGCCTGGCTCAAGCGCTACCAAGGCACGATGATCGTCATCAGCCACGATCGCGAATTTCTCGATGCGGTGACCGATGTCACCATGCACATCGACAACGCCCAGCTCACGCGCTACGGTGGCAACTACAGCAAGTTCGAAGACCTTCGCGCCCAGCAGCTCGAACTGCAGCAAGCCAGCTTCTCCAAGCAGCAGGAAAAGATCGCCCACCTGAAGAAGTTCATCGACCGCTTCAAGGCCAAGGCCAGCAAGGCCAAGCAGGCGCAAAGCCGCGTGAAGGCGCTTGACCGCATGGAGAAGATTGCCCCCGTGCTGGCCGATGCCGAATTCACCTTCGAGTTCAAGGAGCCGACCAACCTGCCCAACCCCATGCTGGCCATCACCGACGCCTCGTTCGGCTATTGCAGCGACGACGGCGTGGAGACCACCATCCTGCGCAACGTCAGCCGCAGCGTGCTGGCGGGCCAGCGCATCGGCATTCTGGGGGCCAACGGCCAGGGCAAATCGACGCTGGTCAAGACCATTGCCCGTGCCATGAAGCCGCTGGCCGGCACCGTCACCGAAGGCAAGGGACTGTCGATCGGCTACTTTGCCCAGCAGGAGCTGGACGTGCTGCGCCCGTCGGACAACCCGCTGGAGCACATGATCCGCCTGGCCAAGGAGCTGGGGCCCAATGCCCGCGAATCGGGCCGCGAGCAGGACTTGCGCAACTTCCTGGGCACCTTCAATTTCAGCGGCGACATGGTCAAGCAGACCGTGGGCAGCATGAGCGGCGGCGAAAAGGCCCGCCTGGTGCTGGCCATGATCGTCTGGCAGCGCCCCAACCTGCTGCTGCTGGACGAACCCACCAACCACCTGGACCTGGCCACGCGCGAGGCGCTGTCGATGGCGCTGAACGAGTTCGAAGGCACCGTGATGCTGGTCAGCCACGACCGCGCCCTGCTGCGCGCTGTGTGCGACGAGTTCTGGCTGGTGGGCCGTGGTGCCATCGGACCGTTTGACGGCGACCTGGACGACTACCAGCGTTACCTGCTGGACGAGGCCCGGCGCCTGCGCGAGCAGGCCCGCACCGACGCCGCTGCGGAAACCATGGCCCTGGCGGCGGCCGCTCTATCCCCTGCCCAGCCGGAGCCGCCCCTGAGCGCTCCTGAATCAATAGCTGAGAGCGCTTATCTACAGGGCGCTGGAGGCCCAAAAAAGTCTGAAAAACTCGCGGAAGCAACGCCACCCGTTCGCGACTCCCGTGAACAACGCAAGCTCGACGCCCAGGCTCGCCAGCAGCAGGCGCAGCGGCTGCGCCCCCTCAAAAACGAGTTGGAACAGATTGACCGCCGGCTGGCCGAATTGTCGAAAGAACGCGCCGGGCTCGAAGAGCGCCTGACACAGCCCCTGCCACCCAATGGAATTGCCGACTGCGGGCGGCGCCTGAAGGCGGCCAACGACGCCACCGCAGAACTGGAAGAGCGCTGGCTCGCCCTTTCGGCCGAAATCGAGGAAGCCAGCGCCGTGGGCGCCTGACATCACCCGGCGCAGCCCCGCCATCGGCCGGGGTTGCATTTTTTTTCATTCGGGGTGTCAACGCCCGGCCCATGCGTGGCGTTGAAGTTCCATCACCGGAGCTTTTCCATATGAACACCCCCTTTATCCTGAACGCCTGGCCTGACGACGAACGCGACCGCAAGCGCGCACCCGCTCGCTGCTGAAGCCATCTGTCCCGGACAGTCGGGGCTGGCAGCAGCCCCCAAACAAAAAAACCCGCTTTGAGCGGGGTTTTTTGTGGGCATCAACCCATCAGCCCATGTGCAGGCCGCCGTTGACCGAGAAGTCGGCCCCCGTGGCGTAGCCGCCCTCTTCCGAGGCGAGCCAGGCAATGATGGAGGCGATCTCGCTGGGTTCACCCAGGCGCTTGACGGGCACGGTGGCCACGATTTTCTCCAGCACGTCGGGCCGGATGGATTTCACCATGTCGGTGCCGATGTAGCCCGGGCTCACGGTGTTCACCGTCACGCCCTTGGTGGCCAGTTCTTGTGCCAGAGCCATGCTGAAGCCGTGCATGCCGGCCTTGGCGGCCGAATAGTTGGTCTGGCCGACCTGGCCCTTCTCGCCGTTGACCGAGCTGATGTTGATGATGCGGCCCCAGCCCTTTTCCACCATGTCNNCGTTGAACATGCTGTTGAGGTTGGTCTCGATCACCTGGTCCCAGTCCTCGCGGGTCATCTTGAGGAACATGCGGTCGCGCGTGATGCCGGCGTTGTTCACCAGCACATCGATCGTGCCATGCTCGGCCTTGGTCTTGGTGAAGGCCTCGACGGTGGAATCCCAGTCGCCCACATTGCCCACCGATGCGTGAAAGGTGTAACCCAGCGCCTTCTGCTCATCGAGCCACTTCGTGAAATCACGTGTGGGACCGCAGCCGGCAATGACCGTGAAGCCTTCTTTGTGCAAACGCTGGCAGATGGCGGTGCCAATGCCCCCCATGCCGCCCGTGACATACGCTACCTTCTTGCTCATCTGATTTCTCCTAGTTGCTTCTCGGTATTCCGTCCAACTCTACCTAACATTTGCGTCCCTGCGGCTGAGGAAAACACCAAGCCTGCATTTTTTGCTCTTTTTTTGTCATGCGCATGACGCCGCCCACCGTAGGCATGCCGCGCCAGGGGCCAGGTTCAGCACGCCCGAACGATTCAGCCACGGGCTACCGTGCGAGTGTCTCCAGCGCCTGCGCCAACGCGGGCGCCATGGCCACAGCGTTGGTGGGGTGGGCCACGCAGTCGGTGCTCCAGACCTGCCCCACACCGGCGGCGTGAAGGGCGTCGAGCGACGCCGCATCGATCAGGGCATGCGTGACAGCGACATCCACCGAGGCGGCCCCTGCGGCCTTCAGCAATCGCGTGGCCTGAACCAGGGTATGTCCGGTGCTGGCCATGTCGTCCAGCAGCACCACGGCCCGGCCCTGCACATTCACCGATGGCAGGTGGATGGTGACGCTGCGGTCGCCATGGCGCTCTTTGGTGCACACGGCGTGCTCCAGGCCATGGCGGCTGGCAGCCTGGGCCACCCACTGGGCCGATTCGCCGTCAGGCCCCACCAGCAGCGCGCCCGGGCGCTGACGCACGATCCAGTCGGCCAGCAGGGGAGCGCCACTGACCACCACGGTCTGAGCGGCGGGCACGGCCTCCTGCAGCGTGGCCACGCGGTGCAGGTGCGGGTCCACACTGACCACGGCGTCGAACAATTCGGCCAGAAAGGGGCCGACAATGCGCTGGCTGACCGCCTCGCCGGGGTGAAAGGCGATGTCCTGGCGCATGTAGGCCAGGTACGGCGCCACCAGCGTGAGGTGCCGCACGCCCAGGCCGCGGGCAGCACGGGCCACCAGCAGCAGCTCGATGAGCTTGTCGTTCGGTGGGTGCAGGCTGCGCAGCAGCACGGCGCGCTCGGGCAGGCGGCCCGAGGTGTCCACCGGCAGGGTCAGGCGCAACTCGCCATCGGGAAAGCGGTGGCGCTGCACCGGCAGCGCGCTCAAGCCGCAAGCGGCGGACAGGCGCTGCGCGGCATCGCGCTCATCATCAAAGTACAGCAGACAGGCTGCAGCAGATGCGGGTGTGGCCATGGTCAGAACTCCACAAAAACACGGGGTACATCGTCGGCCGTGCCAATGCGGTAGCCCGTGGCGTGCGTACAGGCCTGGCGCGCAAACTCCAGGTCGGCCGCAAAACCGGCGTGCACGCGGTACAGCGGCTGCCCCTGCGCCACCGTATCGCCCAGCTTGCACAGCAGGTCCACCCCCGCGCCCTGCACCTTGGGCGCCCCGGCCAGGCGGGCGATGCGGGCAATCTGCAGGTTGTCAATGCCTGCCACCACGCCGCTGGCGGCAGCGTTTACCTCGAAGCTCAAGGTGCCCAACTGGGGGTTGTTGTGGTCAAAATCCTTGTCGCCCTGGGCCTGGATGATGGCCTGCATGCGCGCCAGCGCACGGCCCGAGTCGAGGATGTCCCGCGCAATGCCATAGCCGTCGCCGCCGCGCACGTCGGGGTCGCACTCGATCAGGCGACCGGCCAGGCGAAGGGCTTTCTGGCGCAGGTCGTTGGGGGCGCGCGGGTCGTTCTCCAGCACGCGCATCACGTCGCGCGCCTCCAGCACCGGGCCAATGCCGTTACCGATGGGCTGTCGGCCGTCGGTGATGACCACATCCAGCGACAGCCCCAGCCGGTGCGCCACGTATTCAAACAGGCGGCGCAGGCGCTGCGCCTCGGGCATGGAGCGCACCTTGGCCGTGGGCCCGATGGGAATGTCGAGCACGAGATGGGTGGAGCCTGCGGCGATTTTCTTGGACAGGATGGACGCCACCATCTGCCCCGGGGAGTCGATGGAGAGCGGGCGCTCCACGGAGATGAGCACGTCGTCGGCAGGCGAGAGCTGCGCCGTGCCGCCCCAGGCGAGGCACCCCCGGTGCTCACGCACGATGCTCTGCAACTGCTCCAGCGGAAGCTCCACATTGGCCAGCACCTCCATGGTGTCGGCCGTGCCCGCAGGCGAGGTGATGGCGCGCGAGGAGGTCTTGGGGCACAGCATGCCGTGCGCCGCCACGATGGGCACCACCAGCATCGAGGTGCGGTTGCCCGGAATGCCGCCGATGCAATGCTTGTCCACCACCAGCGGCTCGTGCCAGTCCAGCCGTTGGCCGGTGGCCACCATGGCGTCGGACAGGAAGAACACCTCCTCGCGATCCAGCTCGTCGCGGTTGCAGGCCACGATAAAGGCGGTGAGTTCGATCTTGGAATAGCGATGACCTGCGATATCACGCACGATGCCACGAAAATCATCGCGCCCCAGGCGTTCGCCCGCAATCTTGCGGAACAGCGCGCCCATCGACTCAGGCGGCTCGGCCTGCGCCACGGCGACCGTATGGCCGTTGCTCACCCCGAGCTGGGCAAAGGCGTCTTCCGACAGGCCCAGCTCATGGCAGCCAACGATGGCCGGGTCGTCCACGACGTTCACCGTGGCCAGGATGCGCCGCCCGTTGGCGCGCACCTCAATCTTGGACAGCGCCTGAAAGCCCTCGGCGCGGTACACAGCGCAGTCGCGGTGCAGATAGGCCACATTCTCATGCCAGGTGTCGATGGCGACGCGGCGCAAGGCCAGCTGGGAGACCGGTGTGCCATTGCCGTCCGGCACCGGAACGGGTGAAACGGGTGTAGCGGATGTCTTTTGTGCTTGCATATTGCTAGCCTACACCGGAATACCTCGCGCCAGCGAGCGAATGCCTTCCAGGCCAAGGGCCCTGCACGCAATCAAATCCCTTGTGTGCACCTCAGCTCCCATCTTTGCCAGAATGTCCACCATGACCATCCCAGCCCCGCGCTATTGGCTCATGAAGTCCGAGCCCACCGAATGCTCCATCGACGATGCCCTGGCCGCGCCCGATGCCACCGTGCCCTGGACCGGCGTGCGCAACTACCAGGCGCGCAACTTCATGCGCGACGGCATGCAGGTGGGCGACGGCGTGCTGTTCTACCACTCCAGCTGCCCCGAACCCGGCATCGTGGGCATCGCCCGCGTGGCATCCGGCACCCGCCCCGACCCCACGCAGTTCGACCCCACCTCGCCCTACTTCGACCCCAAATCGCCCGCCGATGCGCCCCGCTGGCTCCTGCTGGATGTGCAGGCCCTGCGCAAAACGCGCCTCATCAGTCTGGCCGAGTTGCGGGCCCACCCGGCGCTGGCGGGCATGCGGGTGCTGCAAAAAGGCAGCCGCCTGTCCATCACGCCGGTGGAGGCGTCTGAGTGGGCCTGCATCACCGATGTGCTGATGCCGGGCGACTGACACAAGTTGGCATGGGGCTGGTGGGCTGCCGCCCCAAAGGGGTTACAAACTGCGCTCGGCAGACACATGCCCCTTGTCGGTGTACATGGCCTGGTCTGCCGCACGCAGCAGATCAAAGGTGGTGGTGCCGTCGCGGGGGTAAAGCGCCGTGCCCACGGCGGCCGACACACTAACCACGCGGCCTGCGCCCAGGTCGATGGGCTGCTCAATGGCCGCCATCACGCGGCGCAGTGCCTGGTCTACCTCGGCCGGGTCTTTCACGGCGGTGAGCACCAGCACAAATTCATCCCCCCCGATGCGGGCGGCCGTGTCGTTGCCCCGCACCTGCTCCAGCAGGCGGCGGTCGGTGATCTTGAGCACCTCGTCGCCCATGTCGTGCCCATAGCGGTCGTTGATGGGTTTGAAACCGTTGAGGTCGAAATAACACACCGCTGCCTGGGTTTGGGTGCGGTCGCTCAGCGCAAAGGCCTGGGTCATGCGGTCGGCAAGCAGCAACCGGTTCGGCAACTGGGTGAGAGCATCATGGAACGCGATGTGCTCCACCTGCTCCTGGTACTGCTTCATGGCCGTGATGTCCTGCATGAGCCACAGTGACTCGCCCTGCCCCTGCAGCAGCACGCCGTTGACGTCGATCCACACGATCTCGCCCGTCACCTTGCGCATACGGCGCTGCTGCCGGTAGTGCTGACCGGATGCCAGCGCCGCATAAGCGTCGCGGCCAAAGGCCAGAAAGTCCTCGCGGTCCACGTACATCTCTTCGGTCGTGCGCCCCTGCAGCGTGCCGGGCGCATAGCCAAAGATGCGCTCCAGCGCCGGGTTGCGCCAGACGATGACGCGGTCCTTGACCTTGGCGATGCCGATCAGGTCGTTGTCCAGCATGGCCTGCTGCTCCAGGTTCAGCGTGTGCAGCTGCTGGCGCGCCGCGTGCAGCTCGCTCACGTCGTACATGATGGAGCGGCTCATCACGTACTCGCCCTGCGCATTGAGGATGGCGGTGGACGACACGCTCACCCGGCGCTGCTCGCCGCCCCGGCCACACAGGTTGAATTCCAGCGGCCCGATCTTGCCGTTCTGCAAGAACACCGGGAAACACGCGGTGAACAGTGCCTTGCCTTCGTCATCAAAAAAGTCTGCGGGGCCCAGCTTGCCGATGACCTCCTCGCGCGGCAGGCCCAGCCATTGCAGGGTCAGCAGGTTCAGGTGCACGTACTTGCCTTGGCGGTCGAGCGCGTAGTACCCGCAGGGGGCGTGGTCATACAGGTCCTGGAACCGCTCGGAGGCCTGTGCCAGCTCGGCTTCGAGCTGGCGGCGCTCGGTCACGTCACGCCCTACCGACTGCCACTCCACCAACTGGCCCTCGTCGTCATACAGCGCCCGGTTGCTGAATTGGCACCAGCGGATAGCGCCATCGCCCGCCACCACGCGGTTTTCCACCACCACCACGGGCTGGGCGGGGCTGACACCCTGCAGCGCCCGCGTGACCATGGGCAGGTCGTCCGGATGCACGATAGGCGCCCACACCTGGCCCACGACCTCGTCGCGGCGCAGGTGGAACAGCCGGCAGAACGCCTCGTTCACAAAGGTCATGCGGTTGCCGGCGTCAAACCGGCAAATCATCTCGGTCTGGTCCTCCAGGATGGAGAGGTACCGCTGCTCGCTCTGGTGCAGGGCCTGCGTGCGCTCGGCCACGCGCTGCTCCAGCTCGGCATTGGCGCTTTGCAGCGCGGCACGCCCCTCCAGCAGGCCTTGCGCCATGTTCTCCAGGGCCGAACGCAGGTGCTGAAACTCCAGCGTCTTCACATCGACGTGGAGTGCAGCCAGTTGCCCAGTGGCTTGCACCTCTTGGGCGGCCTGGGCCAGGCGCTCCAGCGGCTGGCTGAATCGCCGTGCCACCCAGTACGCCAGCCCGGCCAGGAGCGCCGCCATCAGCCCCAGCAACAGCGCCAGCAGGGTGTGCAGACGGCTGATGGGCTGCAGGGCCATCTCCAGCGGCTGCCGCGTGACCAGCAGCCAGCCCAGGTCGGTGGCGGTCTGCGCGCGCACCGACACCACTGCCGTCAGGTACGGCTGCGGGGACGGACCGCCCCACGACATCACGCGGAAAGCGCCGGGCTCCGGCAGGATGGGCAGGGACGCGCGTGGCTGATCCACCGCACCTTCGGTGTTGATCACGCCATCCTTGTTGACCAGCATGACCTCCAGCCCACTCGCCAAGGGCGAGGCCGGGCTGGCGCGCTGGATGATGTCCTGCACCCACGCCCAGTTCACATGGGCCGCGATCACGCCCTTCAAGGTCGAGTCCTGACCGCGCACCGGCGAGGCATAGTCCATGAAGCGCAAGGGCACCTGGCTGCCCGGCGCGCGCAGCAGCTTGTCCAGCAGCACCGCGTCGTGCGCGTCGCCCACGTAGGGGCCCTGGCGGCCCGCGCCAAACCAGGGCCGCTGCGATACGTTCTGGCCCTGCAGCAGATTGCCCGTGGACACCTGCACCACGCCCTCGGTGTCGGTCACGCCAATCCATGAATAAAACGGGTAGGACTGCCGGATCTGCTCCAGATGTGCCTGCAGATGAGGGTCATAGCCCTGGCCCTGCGTCAACATCGGCAGGTGGCTCAGCAGTGCAACCTCGCGCTCGCGCTCTTGCATGCCCTGGGCAAGCGCCAGCGCAATGGGCTGGCTGGAGTTCATGAGCGACTGCGCGCTCAGGTCCGTGAGCTGGCGCGTCAACAACTCGTCGGCCAGCAAACCGACCGCCAGGCCGGTGGCCACTGCAGTGCCGCCAAACAGCAGGGTCAGGCGCGCTCGCGTGGTGTGCAGCCAGCGGGACATGGAGGAAGGCAGGCGCATGGAATCCGGAAATACAGAATGCCTCCATTCTGTCAGCGAACCCAGGGCCGCCCCCAACGGACTTGCGCGCGCCCGCGTCGGGACAAACCCGCACGCCGCTCTTGTGTGCTGGCGCCCTGCAAGCAGCCACAACCCTGTTGATCATCGGCACCCACGCACGAACGCCCGAGCCCTTCCCGGCCCCCCGCAGATTGCACTACCCTACCTGGCGCGCTGCCGCGCGCTGAGTGGGGCTTTGGCGCCAGGGCTGGGGCGCTTCACGGCCCAGCTCGCTCTTCACGTTTGTTAAGCCGCCAGCTCGGGCGCCTGGTACACCAGCACCTTCAGCGCCCTGCCCTCGTCCACATCGGCAAACACGGCCGGGTTGGCCACCCGCTCCACAAACTGCAGCTCAGGCGCCAGTTCCTGCATCTGGCTTTGCAAAAAGTCCACGCCCAGCTCGGGCGCGTTCAGGCACAGCAGTGCGTGGCCGCCGGGTGCGAGCAAGTCGGGCAGGCGGCGCATGAGGCGGGCGTAGTCTTTGGTGGCCACAAAGCTGCCCTTTTGGTAGCTGGG
>DMZZ01000038.1:0-11191 GCA_003484805.1 Comamonadaceae bacterium
GTGCGCCAGGACGACTGGGTCATCATCGACGGCGATGCGGGCGTGATGATCGTCGATCCCTCGCCCATCATCCTGGCCGAGTATGGCTTTCGCCAGCGCCAGATTGAGCTGGAGCGCGAACGCTTGTCGCGGCTGCGGCATACGCCGGCGGTCACGATCGACGGCCACAAGGTCGATCTTCTGGCCAATATCGAAATGCCGGGCGATGCGGCGGTGGCCGTGGCGGCCGGCGCGGTCGGCGTGGGCCTGTTCCGCACCGAATTCCTGTTCATGGGTCGCCTGGGCAACCTGCCCGACGAGGAAGAGCAGTACCGGGCCTACCGCGAGGCGGTCGAAGGCATGCAGGGCCTTCCCGTGACCATCCGCACCATCGACATTGGCGCCGACAAGCCGCTGGACAAGGTGCGCCGCGACGACACCCTGAACCCCGCTCTGGGCCTGCGCGCCATCCGCTGGAGCCTGGCCGATCCGGCCATGTTCCGCACGCAGCTGCGCGCCGCGATGCGCGCCGCCGCACATGGGCAGGTGAACATCCTCTTTCCGATGCTGGCGCATCCCAGCGAGATTGCACAGACGATGGCGCAGGTGCGCCTGGCGCGCGCCGAGCTGGATGCACGCGGCGCCGTNNTGGCCATCGACCGGGCGGACGAATCGGTTGCGCACCTCTACGATCCCATGCATCCGGCCGTGCTGCGGCTGGTGGCCGACGTGATTGCCGAATGCCGTGCACAAGGCAAGGGCGTCTCGGTGTGCGGTGAAACAGCGGGCGATGTGACCATGACGCGCCTGTTGCTCGGGCTGGGGCTGCGGAGTTTCTCGATGCACCCGGCACAAATCCTGGCCATCAAGCAGGAAGTGCTGCGCGCAGACACCCGCAAACTGGCCGTGTGGGCGCAAAGCGTGTTGTCCGGGAACGCAGAAACGCCCCCCGTCACGGCCTGAGCTCTTCGGGTGCCGCTCTACCGCAGCGCCGCCTCGTACAAACTCTGCACCTTGGGCACGTTCTGTTCCAACTCGCGGATGCGCTGCGGGCCACTGGGGTGGGTGGACAGAAAGGCCAGCCCGCCCTGGGCCGACCCCGTGGCGTTGCCCATTTTTTGCCACAGGCTGACAGCCGCCGCCGGGTTGAAGCCCGCACGCGCAGCCAGCTCCAGGCCCACCAGGTCGGCATCGCTTTCATCGCTGCGGCTGAACTTCAGGGTCAGGAGCTGCCCCCCCAGGCTGGCCGCCAGGTTGCCCAGATCCCCCAGGCCCAGCAGCTGCGAACCCAGGCGCAGGCCCAGGTTCGTGGCCTGCGTCTTGGCGATGCGTTCGCGTGCATGCTCGCGCAGCGCATGGGCCATTTCATGCCCCATGATCATGGCCGTTTCGTCGTCGGTCAGCCGGAGCTGGTCGAGGATGCCGGTGTAGAACGCAATCTTTCCACCCGGCATGCAGAAGGCGTTGATCTGCTTGCTGCCGATGAGATTGACCTCCCAGCGCCAGTCGCGCGCACGGTCGTTCCAGGGCGTGGTGAAGGGTATCAGTCGGCGCGCGATGGCATGCAGGCGCACCAGTTGCGGGTGCCCTGCGGGCGCCAGGGCACGCTGGGCCCGCGCCTGGGCCAGCAACTGGCCGTATTGCTGCACGGCGGACTGCTCCAGGGTCTCGGCAGGCACCAGGCGCCGCAGGCTGGACGCAGCCCCCACCTCAACCTGGGCCAGCACCGGCGCCGCCGCACCCGCCCCCGCCGCCGCCGCCAGCAGAAACCCACGGCGGGCGGACCACACAGCAGACGATGGGGCGGCAGGAACAGGGCAGAAAAGGCACATGCGGGAATAATAGACAAAAACGCCCGCCCCATGCACGAGAACATCCCGACTTCGCCCCCCACCCCGCCCCGCACCTCCTGGCTGCAGACCCTGCGGGTGTACCTGGAGCCCGCCAGCCTGCGCATGCTCACGCTCGGGTTTTCTGCCGGTCTGCCCCTGCTGCTGGTGCTGGGCACGCTGAGCTTTCGCCTGCGCGAGGCAGGCGTTGACCGCAGCACCATCGGGTATCTCAGCTGGGTGGGTCTGGCCTATGGCTTCAAATGGGTGTGGGCACCGCTGGTGGACCGCATGCCGCTGCCGCTGCTCACCCGCCTGCTGGGGCGCCGGCGGGGCTGGCTGCTGTTGTCGCAGGTTCTCATCGTGGCAGGACTGGTGGGCATGGCGCTGGCCGACCCGCGCCAGACACTGGGCCCCATCGTCTGGTGCGCACTGGCGGTGGCCGTGGGTTCAGCCACGCAGGACATTGCGCTGGACGCCTTCCGCATCGAGTCGGCCGATGCCAACCACCAGGCGGCCCTGGCGGCCACGTACCAGACCGGGTATCGGCTGGCGATGATCTGGGCCGGCGCCGGGGTGCTGTGGATTGCCGCCCGCGCCGAGGTGGCGCCCGCGCTGGGGCAGGCACTGGTGCAAGGCGCCGCCGCCTACCAGAACGGAGCCTGGCAGACCGCCTACCTGGTGATGGCCGCCTCGATGGCCGTGGGCATGGTNNACGGTGCTGTTCTCGCGCGAACCCCGGCCCGTGGCCCTGCCCCCGGCCCGCGATGCGGCGGAATGGCTGCGCGGCGCTTTGATCGAGCCGTTTGCCGACTTTCTGCGCCGCTACGGCTGGCAGGCCGCGCTGATCCTGGCGCTGATCGCCGTCTACCGCATCAGCGACGTGGTGATGGGCATCATGGCCAACCCGTTTTATGTGGACATGGGCTACACCAAGGACGAGGTGGCCGCCGTGACCAAGGTGTATGGCGTCATCATGACGCTGGCGGGGGCCTTCGTGGGTGGGGTGCTCTCCATGCGCTTTGGCGTGATGCGCATCCTGATGCTGGGCGCCGTGCTCAGTGCCTGCACCAATCTGCTGTTTGCCTGGCTGGCCGGACACGGACATGACGTGACAGCGTTGATCGCCGTGGTCTCGGCCGACAACCTGGCCAGCGGCATCGCCTCGGCGGCGTTCATTGCCTACCTGTCGAGCCTGACCAACGTGAGCTACTCGGCCACGCAGTATGCGCTGTTCAGCTCCATGATGCTGTTGGCACCCAAGTTCGTGGCGGGCTTCTCGGGGGACTACGTCAACGCTTTTGGCTACGCGCAGTTCTTTACGGCCACCGCCCTGCTGGGGGCCCCCGTGCTGGCATTGGTATGGCTGGCTTCCAAAGCAAAAACAGCCACCAGCGCTTTACCATAAAGCGCAAGCAGCTATTATTTTAGTAGTACTCAACTCCCATCGCATTCTGGCGTTTACCGGGGCTTTACCCTCGCGACATGGCAAGGTGACACCCTGACGGCACCCTGCAACCTGGCCTTCAACCACCACGAAACTGACACCATGGGCACCCCACTGCTGATGATCGAAGACGACACCCGCCTGGCGCAGATGGTGGGTGAGTACCTGGGCCAGTCGGGCATGCAGGTCACCCACCGGGGCGACGGCGCCAGCGGGCTGGCGCAGCTGCAGGGCACGGAGGGCGGCACGCTGCCGGACCTGGTCATCCTTGATCTGATGCTGCCCGACATGGATGGACTGGACGTGTGCCGCCGCATCCGCGCGTTGCCCGGGCCTGCCGCACAGGTGCCGGTGCTCATGCTCACTGCCAAGGGCGATCCGATGGACCGCATCATCGGCCTGGAAATCGGGGCCGACGATTATCTGCCCAAGCCTTTCGAGCCACGCGAACTGCTGGCCCGCATCCGTGCCATCCTGCGCCGCCGCACGGATGGCGGGCAGCCTGCCAACCCGGCGCTGCGTTTTGGATCGCTGGAAATCGATCGCGACGCACGCACCGTCACCGTGGCCGGTCAGGCCGCCGAGCTGACCTCGTACCAGTTTGACCTGCTGGTGGCACTGGCCGACCGCGCGGGCCGCGTGCTCACGCGCGACCAGATCATGGAAGCCGTGCGCGGGCGCGAACTGGAAGCATTCGACCGCTCCATCGACGTGCACATGGGCCGCATCCGCGCAGCCATCGAGCACGACCCCAAAACACCGCGCCGCATCCTGACCGTGCGCGGCGTGGGGTATGTGTTTGCCAAGCAGCAGGACTGACTGCATCGACCCCTATGGCTTTTTCGAACCCGTTCTCCCGCCGTCTGTACCTGCGCATCTGGCTGGCCGTGGTCGGGGGCGTGGCCGTGCTCACCCTGGTGGTGGGCTGGGCGTGGCGGATGGCGGCCGAGCAGAACGCACAGACCTTCTCGCCCCCGTCCCGCGAACTGGTGTTGCGCAATGCCCAGGGCGATATCGTGGTGCGTGGCCTGGCCACCCGCCAGCGCATGGATCCGGGTGAGGGTTCGGAGTACCGCATCGAAGCAGAGTCGGGCGAATCCTTCAGTCTGCAGATGGCCCCCCGCAGCCCGCGCCCCGATCGCCAGGGGCGGCCCGGCGCCCCGGCACCGCATGGCGCGGCGTTCTGGATGCGCCCGCCCTTTGGCTTTGTCTGGATGCTCGCCCTGGTGGGCATTGCTGTGGCCGTGGGGGTGTTTCCCATCATCCGGCGGCTCACACAGCGGCTGGTGGCCTTGCAACGCAGTGTGCAGCGCTTTGGCGAAGGCGACCTGTCGGTCCGGGTACCCGCGCAGGGACATGACGAGATCGCCGATCTGGCACGCCAGTTCAACGCGGCCGCCGGGCGCATTGAAACCTTGGTGAATTCGCACAAATCGCTTCTGGCCAACGCCTCGCACGAGCTGCGCTCGCCTCTGACACGCATCCGCATGGGGATGGAGTTGATGGGCGGCCAGCAGCCCTCCCCCGCCTTCCGCGAGGAAATCCTGCGCAACATCGCCGAACTCGACCAGCTGGTGGATGAAATTTTGCTGGCCAGCCGCCTGGATGCCCGCGAGGCAGACGTCGGGACGGTCGAGGAAGTCGATCTGGTGGGCCTCGCTGCCGAAGAATGCGCGCGCATTGACGCCGATCTGGAGGTGGACGCCACCGCCGAATCGCTGCAGGTGCAAGGGGTCTCGAAACTGCTGCGCCGTGCGTTGCGGAACCTGCTCGAAAACGCCCGCCGCTACAGCCAGGGCGAAGTTTCCGTGCGCATCCTGCGCCAGCATGGTCAGGCCGAGGTACGGGTGTGCGACCACGGCCCCGGGGTGCCTGTGGCACAGCGCGAACGCATCTTCGAACCCTTCTACCGGCTGCCCGGCGCCAGCGAACGCTCTGGCGGTGTGGGCCTGGGCCTGGCCCTGGTGCGCTCCATCGCCTCGCGGCACAGTGGCACCGTGCACTGTGAAGACCATGCGGGCGGGGGTGCGTGCTTTGTGCTGCGACTGCCCCTGCAGCCGCAGCAGCACTGATCTGCGGCCTCAGTCCACTGCGATTGGCGCCCCGGGCGGCAATGACAGCGCCTGAATCTCCACGCGGTTGCGTCCTGCACGTTTGGCGGCGTACATGGCCTGATCGGCCGTGTCGATCAGGGTGCTGGCCTGCACCCGCCCTGCTGGCACCCGGGCATGCACGCCCAGGCTGATGGTGACGCGAATTTCCTGTCCTGCCCACAGCACCACCATCTTTTCGATCGCCTGGCGCAAGTGCTCGGCCAGCCGCGCTGCACCAGGGGCATCGGTGGCCGGCAGGACGATCAGGAACTCCTCGCCGCCATAGCGGCCGAGGGCATCCTGCGCGCGCAATCCGCCCTTGAGGCAGGAGGCCACCGCCGCCAGGACGGCGTCGCCCGCCAGATGCCCGTAGCTGTCGTTCACCCGCTTGAAGTGGTCGATATCGACCATCATCAATGCCACGGGCCGCTGCTCGCGCACGGCCTGAGCGAGCACGCGATCGAGCGATTCCATGAGCGCCCGGCGATTGGGAACACCGGTCAGCGCATCGAGTTGCGCCAGCTTCTGGTGTTCGGCGTCGGCCCTTTCCTTGCCCATCAGGACGAAGCCCAAGGTCGTGAAGATCAACCCCGCCAGCCCCAACAGGTGGCTACCCACCTGAATCCAGTGGGGCGTCTGCCACTGCGCCACCTCTCTCCAGCCCAGCATCACGCCCACGCTGCGCTGCAGATACAGCACCGCCACCATCGCTGCCCCGATGGCCAGCAGCATGCGTCCCCGCTCCAGCACGCCGTTGCTGCGCCGCAAGACCTCATGCACCACCATTCCCCCCTGCACGCCGAACAGCACGCCCCCCAGGGCCACACGCACATCGGCCTGCTCGATGAAAACCGCAGAGCCCGCCGCCGCAAGCCCCACGGGAGCCAGCGCGCGCCAGGAGGGGCGGGGCCTGCCAAAAAACAAGCAGACAGCCACCAAAGCGAGGGCATACGAGCCCGCCAACAGCACATTGCCGAACACCACCAGCAACGGAGAAAGCCCCACCATGTGCCCATGCACGACAAACAGCGGGAAGGCCAGCGCGAGCATGAGCAAGCTGCTCCCCCAGTGCGCCAGGCCATCGTCATTCCAGCGCCCCAAAGCCACGATCAGAATGGCCAGCGCCATGGACAGCGCCACCACGGGGAACATCAGCAGCAGCGTGGACATATCGACGGGCATAGGACTCCCTATGGCAGGCCTTCTGTGCAGGCCAATGAATATTCGGCCCATTATGCGGTGGACATTCGGTCGGCCCATCTTCCACAATGTCGGCATGACGCACCCTCTTTCCACCCGTTTCACACGCCGCTTCGGCCTGTCCACCCCGATGGCCCTGGCGCCGATGGCCCTGGCGTCCGGAGGGGCCCTGGCGGCCGCCTGCGCGCGCGCCGGTGCGCTGGGGCTGGTCGGCGGCGGCTACGGTGACCTGGCCTGGACACAACGCGAGTACCGCCTGGCTCTGGAGGCGGTCGACACCGGGCGCATTGGCTGCGGTTTCATTACCTGGAAGCTCGACGAGGATGCCTCGGCGCTCGACTGGGTGCTGGACCTGCCCCCCGAACACCGCCCGCGCGCCGTGATGCTCTCGTTCGGCGATGCCCGGCGCTACGCAGCGCGCATTTCTGCCGGTGGCGCAGCGCTGATCTGCCAGATCCAGCGCATGGATCAGGCAGCCGAGGCCGTGGAGGCAGGCGCCGCCGTCCTCGTGGCCCAAGGCGCTGAAGCGGGAGGGCACAGCATGGATTCGCTCAACGGCCGTGCCACCCTGACCTTTGTGCCCGAACTGGCCGACTGGCTGGCCGCCAACGCCCCCGAAACGCTGTTGCTGGCCGCAGGCGGCATTGCCGACGGGCGCACGCTGGCAGCCGCCCTGGTGCTGGGCGCCGATGGTGCACTGGTGGGTTCACGGCTGTGGGCAACGCAGGAATGCCTGGCCCCGCAGGGCGCCAAGGATGTGGCTCTGGCCACCAACGGCGACGGCACCGCGCGCACAGCGATCTTCGACATCCTGCGTCGCAAGAACTGGCCGGTCCCTTACGACTTTCGTGCCATCCGCAATCGCCTGCACCGGCAGTGGGAAGGCCGTGTCGATGCACTGCGCGCCCAGCCCGAGGAAGCCCGCGCCCGCTACGACGCAGGGTGGCAAGAGGGCGATTTCGAGGCAGCCCATGTCACTGTGGGGGAAGGGGTGGGCTTGGTACACGACCTGCCGGACGCTCAGACAGTGATCGAGCGCATGCATCTTGAAGCAAGCACTACTTTGGCACGACACCAGACGACGCCTGATTTCCCGCCCAACCGCAACGGATAGTTACCCTTTGCCGGCTTGGTGGTGGCCCGTCTTCGGTGCGAACAAAAGCATGGCGAAAAACAGCATGAAAAAATGCCGCTCAGTCAACAACTGCAACGGGGTGTCCACCATTGCATACGCCATCCATATTGCCCACAAGCCCGGGCCCATGGCCCCCATCGGCCCGGCATTGCGGCGCTGCCAGAGAAGGACTGCCAGCATGGCCACCCATGCGGCATAGATCGCCACGCCCAGCAATCCGCCTTCAATCGCGACAAAAAGAAACTGATTGTGCGGGTGCTTCCCACCCCCATAGAGGCACATATTGGCTGGCTGTGCTGATGCACAGAACGCCGAACGGTAGCTGCCGGTTCCGTGGCCCAGCAATGGACGCTGCTCGATGACGCCTATCGCTTCACGCCAGATCGCCAACCGGTGATCGGCAAGGTTGACATCTCCACGCTGGGCGCTATCGGCACCGCCGAAAGCCTGGATTTCTCGCCAGGTGCGATCCAATCGATTCTGTGCGCTGTCCGACAGCCAAAGCGCAGCACCGCACACCACCACGATACCCGCCAGACACGGCCCCAGCCATGGACGTGGACAACGCACCGCCGCCAGCATCAGCAAACTTGCAAGCAAAGTGGCATAACCCGTTCGCCCCGGAACCATCCACAGGATATTGATCGCCCCCAACACTGCCAGGCAAGCCAGGGCCCAGCGGACCCAAAGGGGCAGATCCTTTCCGTCCAGTGCCTGCGAAAGCCAGACCAGGACGGCCACGGACATCAGCACGTTGTGCGTAATGTGAACATGAAAGATGGCGTCTCCATCACCCTTGTAAGGCAGCAGCCATGCCCCCGCGCCCGCCATGCCCCAAAGACCATGCGCCATGGAAAGGGCCAGGGTCAACCCCATCGCCAGACTGAATGCCAGCAGGCAGCGCTGGACCCAACGTGTGTCCCGCAGAACCACGGAAAACAGAGGCAGCATCAGCAAAGACAGATTGCGCAGCATTTGCCCACCCACAGCGGCCAGCGGCGCGGAGCTCCATGCCGCAGCCAGAAGCACGATGCCATACAAAGCCAGGCAAACCATGATCACCGGATGATGCAAGACCTGCGCCCAGCGTCCACGCCAGCTCCCGGCCCACTGCCCTAGCAAAACAACCAGCACGATGGCGGCACCCAACACGCTGTTCAAGGCATTCGACAAAGGGATGGAAAACGCCAATGCCACCAGCAGTGCGCCTGCGAGATCGTGAAGGGAATTTGCCAGTGGCCGCATGGTGTTCCAACCGCGAATGCCCTGCGGGGCACCGTCGGGAGTCAAAAATTCAACGCCGGTTCAGTAACTGGATGGTGCATGCCAGAACCCGACGACCCGCCCCCAAGCCCGGGCGAGATGCCGGGGTGACGGCAGCAACACCCGCAACAAAAGCACGGCCACGGACTGCAACCGTGCCAGCCGACGCTGACGCGATGCGGCACCCTCTCCCTGGTGTTTTGCCGTGAACAGTATCTTGGACATGGCATGGTGCATGCCACGCAGATACTCCACCTGCAAAGGGCGGGAGCCCCGCACCGACCCCCGGTTCACATGAACCACCCGAACGGAAGGCTCCACCACCACCGGAAGCCCCGCCGCGAAAAGACGCAGGCACAGGTCCTCGTCTTCATAGTAAAGAAAGAAGCGCGTATCAAACCATTCCCGTGTGGGCATCGCATCCAGGCGCAGCAGCATCACCGCGCCACATGCGTTGCCCACACACAGAGGCCCCTGGGCCTCTGGTCCACGAGAAATCCACCTTGGGCGCGGCCAGCCATAGTTGAGTTGCAAGCGACCTTTGCTGTCCATCAGCTGTGGCACGATCACCGCAGCCTGGGGCCAGTGGTGTGCTGTCTGCAGCAAGGCCAGGGCATCCTTGGCACCCACCAAACAGTCTGGATTCACAAGCAAGGCATAAGGGGTCAGCACTTGCGCAAGCGCCTTGTTGTTCGCAGCTCCAAAGCCGAGGTTGTCATCCAGGCCGATCCATCGCGCCCTGGGCAGGTATTGCGCCACGAGATCCCGAGTTCGATCGTTACTGCCATTGTCCACTATGGTCACATGCGGCCAAGTGGCCAATGACTTGGCCAGGTGTTCTATGCAGTGCGCACTGTTGAATGTCACCACGACCGCCGTGACGTCGTTTAATGACGGATGATCGCCACACGGCTTCCGGTTGAGTTCCAGGGTTGCGACAAGTTCTGCCGCGCGCGCTGTACGGGCGGCCTCATGCATGGGGAACAGTGTCTGCCAATCCAGCCTCACGGCCTTGGGCACCAGCAGCACACAGGGCAGATGCCGGACATTGGCCTCTTGCCCGGTCAACTGTTGCACGAATACAGGGTTGCCGCCTGCGCACAAAGCCGTCCATAGACGGGACAACCCTCCTCGGCAGGCAGGATTGCCACGCACCACCTGCCAGGCCTCGTAGGCGACTCCGGTCTGGCGCACCTGGCGGAGCACGGCCGGCAGATTGCCTTTGTCCACCTCCACCTGAATGACAGGTGCGTGCTGGCGGATGGTCTGCAAGGCTCCGTTCAGTGCGGCAATCTCATGACCTTCGATATCGAATTTGATGAACGAGACATCCTGGACATCCAGCCGCCGAACCAGGGCATCAAGCGAAACCGCTGGCACGATGGTGGCAGCATCCTGGTTTGCATCGCCGTCCTGGCTCACCCGCGCATGCCCGAGATTGCCGTGGCGTTCCATGTGCAAACGCACCTCGCCCTCGCGGTCCGAGATGGCAGCGCACACCACGGTGGATTTGCCCTCCAGGCCATTCCATGCCAGGTTGGCGCGCGCCACATGGGCATAGCTCTGCACCGCATCCACCGCCACCACGGCACCAAAGTCGGCCCCCAGTTCCACGCTGTAGTTGCCGATATGACAACCAAGGTCCAGCATGGTGCTGTGTGCCAGCCGCTCGGCGCCCAGGGCCTGCCGGCAAACCTGCCGGGCCACGGCGATCTCCTCCGCTTCGAAGGAGCCAAACTTGGCGGTGTACCCGCTGACATAGTCACCCGGCATGACGAAATAACGCCGGTGCTGGCGGCCCTGCAGGAAGAACCGCCCCCGCCGCTCCAGCAGCGGGTGCAGAAGCTTGTACCAGTAAACCTTGAACGAAACCCGCAGCCCGGTGTCGATGGGTTGGGTGCCGCTTTCATGCGGCACCTGCGCCAGCGTCGAAGCCGCGGATCCTTCCATGCTCAATGGGCGCCCCTGACGGCCTCACCTGGCTTGAGGCGGTACACCGTCCCGCAATACGGGCACTTGGCCTCGCCGGTACGCGCCACGTCCAGGTAGACCCGGGGGTGGCTGTTCCAGAGCTGCATGTCCGCCTTGGGGCTGGGGCAGTGCACCCCGCCCTGGTGGTTGAGATCTTGGGCCTGCAATTCAACGACGGCTTGGGACATGTTCAGACCTTGGTGAGCCAGTGGGCGTATTTCGGGTTGCGGCCATTGACGATGTCAAAGAACGCGCTCTGGATTTTCTCGGTGAT
>DMZZ01000097.1:0-174 GCA_003484805.1 Comamonadaceae bacterium
GTGTGCGCCACGTCCTTGAGCGGGCGCTCACGCCACAGGCGCTGCAATTGGGGGTGCAGGGCTCGGCGGATTTCCCATTTGTGGGACGACTTGGCTCCCTGGCCGTGCAGCGGGCCTTCGTAGATCAGGCGAAATTCCATGGCAAAGCACTATAGCGCATGGATAAAAAAAGCA
>DMZZ01000097.1:213-396 GCA_003484805.1 Comamonadaceae bacterium
CCGGGAACGCGCACGCCCCACGGCACGGCGGTGCCCGCCATGGTGCGGCCCTGGCCCACGTAGGCGCCGCCTTGGGGATGGTTGTAGAAGCGGTCGAACAGGTTGTCGATGCCGAAGTCCAGGCGCACCTGCTTCCACTCGTAGCTGGCGCGCAGGTTCACCAGGCCGTAGCCCGCGGTGGTC
>DMZZ01000097.1:507-1250 GCA_003484805.1 Comamonadaceae bacterium
TCGGCAAAGCCCGACAGGTCAAAGCCATGCAGGCGTGCGTCCTGGTTTGCGTAGCGCAGATAGACAAACGCGTTGCTGGCCGTGAGGTTGGCGTTGGTGCAGGCCGACATGCCGCCACCACCGCCGCAGCGCTTGGCGTCGATGTAGTTGTTCACGTAGGTGAGGTAGGGCGTGAACTTGACGCCCCAGCGCTCGCCCGTGGTGTCGTGCCAGTCGGCCGTGGCGCTCAGGGTGTTGGCGGTTTCGGGCTTGAGGTCAGGGTTGCCCACGTAACCGTTGCCGTCGCCCACCAGGTTGATCATGCGCATGGCCATGCCGCCGGTGGACCAGGTGTAACGCTCGTACAGGTTGGGCGAGCGTGTCTTGTGCGCAAAGCCGAACTCGTAGCTGGCGTTGGCATTGGGGGTGTAGCGGGCCAGGGCGGTCAGGTCGATGTTGCTGTCGCTGCGCTTGCGGTTCTTGGCGTTGAAGGCGTTGGCGTCCATGTCGTAGCCGCTGTTGTAGCCCTGCACGGCACCGCTGTTGGTGCGCACATGGCTGCTGCGCAGGCCGATCTGCGAGAGCCATTGCGGATTCCAGCGGGCTTCCCATTCGCCATACACGTCAAAGCGGTCGCGCTGGCCGTCGCGGATGTTCCAGAAGGTGTTGGGCGCCATGCCCCCGCCCGAGGGCAGCCACCAGTCGTCCAGGCGGTAGTTCTGCAGCTCGCTGCCCACGCGCAGCGTGTCGCGTGCCGACAGGGG